>JBMOHZ010000568.1:0-1506 GCA_049317585.1 Paludibacter sp. | reverse complement strand
GAATACACCATTTCAGCAGATATTCAAAAGTATTTTGAATCCATAAAATTAGGACCATTTAAAATTGTCCATTCTACAAATATTAAAATTGAAGAATAGACAATTATTGAATTTTATAAGATTATTTTTATGAGAAACACACTTCATATACTATCAATTTTGTTGTTTATGGCGATTAATGTAGTTGCCAATACGATGGATAAAGAAATTAGCAACCGTTTGATGTGGATAAATGCCGTTGATGCTACTCCCGATTGTCAGATGGCTTTTCGTGGACGGTTCAGTTTGGCTCAGGAATCGGTGGTAGATTTGCAGATTTCGGGTGCTTCGTGGTATGTGGTTTGGGTGGATGGTAAACAATTTACCGAAGGGCCTGACCGCTATGCCGTACAATATCCCGAATACCAACGACGCAAACTTACATTGCCCAAAGGCGAACATCTGGTGGCGGTGCAAGTGCATTACGAAGGCGTTGAAACACGTATGCAGAAAGTAATTCAGCCATTTTTGTATTTTCAGGCATTTTCTGGCGGAATAGAAATTCCCATCAACTGGAAAAGCGATTATTTGCGCGGTTATATTTCGCAAGGACGACGTATTATTCCAAGTTTGGGCTGGATAGAATGGGCTGATACTCGCGGCATGCAAAAAGATTGGCAGCAACCAGCTTACGATGATACAAACTGGATAAAACCAATTTTTGTAAAACGAAATATTGGAGAATTTTCAGCTTCGAAACTCTCGCCAGTAAAAATGCTGCCGATAAAATCCAACCTTATTGCTCAAGGAAAATTAGCCGAAGTATATGGCGTTTTTAACGACGCTCCGGGCGCAACTTTTTACTTGCGCGATTTAAAATGCGATGTCTTTCCGCCCGAAGGTGTTTGGTATCGGTTCGATTTGGGACAAGTGATGCTTTCGCGCCCTAAATTTTTGGTGGATGTACCTGCTGGAACGGTTATCGAATTTGCGTATAGCGAAGGTTTGGTAAACGGTCGTGTAAGTCCGTGGATTTGCGTTTCGGGCAGCGATACCTACAATATTTACCGTTACTTGGCACGTGGTGGCGTGCAGGAAATTTGTCCCGTAACCCCGCTCGGTGGGCGTTTTGTGGAACTTCACATTATGGCTCCCGCTTCGAAAGTAAAATTGGTCGATTATTCGTTTATTCAACGCGTTTATTCCGAAAAAGAACAAGGTTCGTTTGCCTGTAACGATGAGCTGTTGAACCAAATTTGGCAAGTGGGCATCAATACGCACCGAGCTTGTTCCGAAGATGCGTTGACCGACAACCCAACCCGTGAACGTGGTCAGTGGATTGGCGATTTTGGACTGGTTGGACTCGAAAATGCAACGGTGGCTTATACCGATATTGCGAACTTGCGTCGTGGTTTTGTGCAAGCAGCACAAGCAGCCATCCCCGAAGGTATGGTGGTGGCGCAAAGTCCCGGAAACGAAATTATGATTCCGTCGTTTTCGTTGCAATGGGTGGTTTCGTGCATGAAT
>JBMOHZ010000567.1:0-1514 GCA_049317585.1 Paludibacter sp. | reverse complement strand
TCATACTAACTTATTGAGGTATATAACTCACTTTGGTTTTAAAAAAGTTATTTTCGTTTGATAGCAGTCGGTAAAACGAACAATTGCCCCACGAAGCAGGCACATCCTGAATACTCATATCCTCCTCGGTATCGTTAACTATATGGTTTTGAATTAATTTATGCCATTTTTGTATGCGAGGAATACTTTGTTTGGCATTAAAATAATTCTGAGTACTATCGCCCAAACTTTTCAATTGATTTTTGTAAATAGTTTGAAACTCAGGAATACTTATAATCTTTTTGATAAGCGGATTGCTCGATTTCCCCCAATTAAGCGGGTCACGTTTACCTGCATCGGTCATCAAAAGCGAGGTTCCTAACGTATTATCATAATCGTATGGAATAAACCAAAACTTACCTGCCGTATCAAAGTAAAAATAAAAATTATTACAATTATTCCAATAATCGTCCCACATACCACACATTACATTTACAGCGTAGGTTTTGAGCAATAATTCCACATCAGTACGCTGCTGAATCCATTGTTTAAAATCATCGCCACTTTTGGTGCGTACATTATCAATAAACTCAGCCAATTGGGTTTTAGCAGCCTCGAGGTTTGCACTATTTGTTTTTAAATCGTAAACAGGCTCATAAGTACTTGTGAGTGTTATTTTTTCGAGTCCCATACGATTTTTATCACTGTTGTTAAAATCGGCACCATAGTTGCCTTTCCACAAAAAACCATTTATATCTACAAATTGAGTAGTTCTATTTCGCAAATAATCTTCGTCGATAGGCTCAATAAGTTGATAAACACCAAAGTAAGCTGCATTAGCGTCCTCTTTTATCCTAATTGTAAGCTTGCAATAGCTCGATTGAGGCGCAGTCCACACGCCAAAGCGCTCAAACAAATCGTAACAATATACTTCGCGAGCATAAAGTGCATCGTCCTTAAACCATTTCAGAATAATTTTTTCCTGCCCTAAAAATTTCTGTGCCTTGTTGTACTTGTTGAATTTAACCGTAAAACTGGCATGATGCCAATCAGGAGCAATCGGATTATGCATTTCGCCCTTTAAACCTTCGGCCCTACGTCTACTTGTATTTCCTCGCAGGCGCATGCCTACAGTAGCAAATTTATGTTCGATTTTTTGTTTGGTAACGGTACAAGCTGCCAATATATATTCTTCGTTATTTGGATTTTGATCAAAATAAGTCAAAAATTTATTCCATTCGGCCGTGCTAATTTCCAGATTATATTCAGGCAATGCCACTATATCATACATATAAGCAAGCACTTGAGTAGTATCGGTAATAGGTTGCTCCACTATAGGCACGTGAGTAGTATCGCTATCGGGTTGCTCAACTATAGGCTCATCAATTGGTGGAGTTGTACAGCTGAATTGTAGCAACAAAAATGCAACAATAATAAAACAAATACTTTGTTTCTTATTTTTCACGATTTATAAAGTTATCAGAAAATAAAATGCTTGAGTTATTTTGCATCCAAAATTACGGGCGTAGTATTTT
>JBMOHZ010000566.1:0-1515 GCA_049317585.1 Paludibacter sp. | reverse complement strand
ATCATTAGCCGGAACTTTGCCTATATTATTAGGCGACCCTACAAAATTAACCACCGCCGAACGACAAAGTTTTAAAGCATGGGTTGATTGGTTGAAAGGTCTTGAAAATCGTCATGCATATATGTCTTTCCGACAGGATTTAACTGGATTTGGTGAGCCAACCGAAGGAAATTGGGATGGCTTTATGCGTATAAATACCGAGACAAAATCGGGTGGTTTAGTTGGTGTATTTCGACAAGGAGGTGCTGAAACTGAACGTACGATTACAGTAAAATATCTAGATTTTTCAAAAAAATACGCTATTAAAGAAGGTAATACCGGAAAATTGATTTCAACAATGACAGGAAAACAACTAGAAGAAACAGGTTTTAAGGTAACACTTTTAAAAAAATATGATAGCAAGCTTTTTGAAATATTAGTTAAATGAAATAATAGAAAAACTAACAATAAAAATAATACAGAAATGGAAAATACATTTTTTTTGGAAACAAAACCGGATTATAATGAGTGTGTAAACCGTATTGAAGCATGGTTTCAAGGCGAAATATTGGACAGAGTTCCTATTCGGTTTCATCGTCACAATGCCGAATATGATGTGTTACATAACAGTAAACATGCAACAATAAAAGACAGATGGTTTGATGCAGAATATCAGGTTGATGACTATCTGAGAAGCATTGCTAATATGCGTTTTAATGCCGAAACTTTTCCAATTTTCATGCCCAATGTGGGTCCGAATGCTTATGCTGCGTTTCATGGGGGTGATATGACTTTTGAAGATACAACATCGTGGTATCACGAAATAATTCATAATTATGATACCGATTTGGCTAAGATTCAGTTTTCGAAAGAGAATGTTTTTTACAAAAAAATTCTTGAACTTACCGATGTTGCACTTCAGAAATGTGGCAATAAATTTATTGTAGGTTATACCGATTTACATCCGGGTTTGGATTGTGCTTTGGCATGGCGTGGTACAAACGATTTGTGTATGGATTTGATGATTGACCCTGAAAATGCTCAAAAGCTTTTTGATTTGTCCACCATCCATTTTCTTGACGTGTATAACGAATATGATTCGATTCTTAAAAAACACAATATGCCTTCGGCAACATGGATGAATATCCCGGTTCCAAATGGTAGAATGCACATTCCGAGCGCCGATTTCTCATTTATGATTTCGCCCGAAGATTACGAGCAATACGGATTGCCAATTCTAAAAGAAGAGGTGAAGACAATGACTCACAATGTGTTTCATGTAGATGGGTTAGGAGTTGCCAAACACATTGATACTATTTTAAGTGTGCCCGAAGTTCGATGCATTCAGTGGGTACAAGGTATGGCTGATGATTATCCGATAATGCAACATTTGGATTTTATCCGCTACGTTCAATCGAGCAACAGAGGAATTATAGTTGATTTGGCCAAAGAAGATTTAAACGAATACATGGAAAAAATGTCGCCTAAAAATACCTTCCTTTGGATAGCTACCGAAAGCGAAGAAGAGGAAATGGC
>JBMOHZ010000565.1:0-1516 GCA_049317585.1 Paludibacter sp. | reverse complement strand
TGCTATCGTGATTTCTAAACCTTTGGAATTACGGATCCTCAACAGTAAGATACAGGAGCAGATGTTTGTCACAAACAAGGGGAAAACATCTCAACTGGGTTCAGATCACAAGAAATTTGTTACGCAAAATTATCTGATTTCTTTTGGAATTCTTATAGCAGGAATTCTATTGACATTAATTGCTTCGAAATATACAATAAAAGATGTAGATAATGACACGAAGCGCGATTTTGCGGTAGTTTGTAATGAAGTTAAAACTAAAATTACTGCTCGACTTTATTCTCATGCACAGCTATTACGAAGTGGCTCTTCGTTTTTTGCCGCATCGGACTCAGTTACCCGCAACGAATGGAAATTGTTTTATGATAAATCGAAAATAAATAAAAACCTACCTGGCATTCAAGGTGTAGGGTTTTCAGTTATTGTTCCCAAAAATAACTTAAACCATTTCATTCAGCAAGTACGCAACGAAGGATTTCCTAATTTCAACGTTTTCCCCTCGGGCGAAAGGCAAATTTACACGTCAATCATATATATTGAACCATTTTCGGACAGAAATCTCCGAGCTTTTGGCTATGATATGTATTCCGATTCCACTCGCCGAAAAGCCATGGAAAGATCCTGCGACTACGATTTGGCAGTGCTTTCCGATAAAGTTGTGTTGGTTCAGGAAATTGATACAAACAAACAAGCTGGCTGCTTGATGTATGTTCCCGTTTATCAATATGATATGCCAACTAACACCATTGCGCAGCGTCGTGCTGCCATTGTCGGTTGGGTATATAATCCGTATCGTATGTCCGATTTAATGCGAGGTATTTTGGGTACGCGCGATTTAGAGGACATGAATAATATTCATCTGCAAATTTACGATAATGATGCAACCTCAAGAGAATCATTGTTATACGATAGTCAGGATAAAAAAAGCTATAGTCAGAACGATAAAGCAAATCATTCGCTCATAATGCCAATTGTTTTTAATGGTAAAAAATGGACTTTGGTGTTTTCGCAGTCAAATGCTCAGTTTTCGTACTTTCATGAAAACTTACTTTTGGTATTTTTCAGTGGTATTATTATAAGTGTATTATTATTTGTATTGTCGTTTTTGTTGTTAAATACACGTGCCAGAGCTGAACAAATTGCACACAAATTAACTGCAAAACTGAGTGATAGCGAAAAGCGGTTTTCGTTGTTCATGGACCATTTGCCTGCTATAGTGTTTATTAAAAATAGCGAAGGGAAAGCATTATACGTAAATAAATACATGGACGAAACGCTTGGCGCATCACAGTGGTTGGGTAAAAACCTGCTCGAAATTTATCCTAACGAATGGGGTGAAAAGTTTTTAGCAGATGATTTACGTGTTTTGCAAACTGGATTCGAGAAGATAGAAGAGAATATTTTGCATTTGGATGGTAATTTCCATTTTTACGAGACTCAGAAATTTATTTTACCCCGCGATGGTAAACAGCCTTATTTGGGTGGAATTGCTATTGATATTACCGAACGAAAACAA
>JBMOHZ010000564.1:0-1520 GCA_049317585.1 Paludibacter sp. | reverse complement strand
AAGATCAAAGAGTAAAGAACAAAGATTAAAGATCAAAGATTAAGTTTAAATATAAAACAACCCTAAGACCTAAAGTTTTAGGGTTGTTTTTTTTAATGCTACTAGCTACTTTTACGATAACTAATTACGGCCAGAATATTGAAAAAAGTGGCAAAGGCTATTAGAGCCAGTAGTTGTTTCCAAAGTTGCAGAATGTCACTTCCTTTGAGGTATACAGCGCGCATTACTTCCATAAAATACTTGAGTGGATTGAAGGCAGCTACCCATTTTGCCCATTCGGGCATGCTGTCGATAGGCGTATAAAGTCCACTCAACATAATGAAAACCAGCATGAAAAAGAATATAATAAACATGGCTTGTTGTAGCGATTGAGCAAAATTTGAAATAATTAGTCCGAGTCCCGAAACTGTGAGTATGTATATCACGGTAAAGAAATATATGGTGTAAAAATGTCCGGCCGGAACTAATCCATATACAGCCCATGCTACTAAAAACCCTATGTTTATAACTATCATACCAATTACCCAAAACGGAATTAGCTTTGCCAATATAAACAATACTTTAGGCACCGGACTCACATTCATTTGTTCCATGGTACCGAGTTCTTTTTCGAATACAATGGATACTGCTGGCAAAAACCCACACAGCAATGACAGAATCATAACCATAAGCGCCGGAACCATAAACACACGGTAATTTAAGTTTTGATTAAATCGGTATTGTTGGTCCACTTGTATGGTCGAAATATTGGCTGTAGAGCTACTTACAGGCATTAAATCTTTTATTATACCCGCATTGTAATCGTTTATTATGCTTACTAAATAGGTCATAGCTATACCACCTTTCATGCCATTTACAGCATTAGCCGATAGCATTACTTTTGCTCCTTGTGCATTGATAATGTTTTTTTCGAAATTGGCAGGAATTTGCAAAATTATATCCGCTTTATGAGCTTCGATACTTTTAATAGCAGCACTGTAACTGGCCGAATAGTCAGTAAGTTTAAAATAATTCGACGAAATTATTTTTTGCGTCAATGCGTGCGAAAACGAACTTTGATCGTTGTCCACTATGCTGATATTCAGATTTTTAATTTCGTAGCTGGCTGCCCACGGAAAAACAAGCAAAACCATTAATGGAAATATAAATATGAGTCGTGGTAAAAACGCATTGCGCTTTATCTGTCGGAATTCTTTTCGTAATAAATATTTTAACATAAGTAGATATTTTACAGTTGACAATTGACAGTTATTAGTTGACAGTTATTAGTTGACAGTTGATGGTTGACAGTTTATAGTTGATTAGTTTTTAACTAACAATTATCCACTGTAAACTATCCACTTTCCGCTATTCAAGTCGTACTTTAAATTTTTTCATGCTTACTACAATGAGTGTAATTGCCATAAAGCTAAGCACAAGCACTTCTTTTATAATGGCCGAAAATCCTAAACCTTGAATCATAACCGATTTTACAGCCGAAATATACCACTTTGCTGGTATAATATTCGAAAAAATTTGCA
>JBMOHZ010000563.1:0-1524 GCA_049317585.1 Paludibacter sp. | reverse complement strand
GACTGCTTGCAACCACAGAAAAAAATGCTAAATTGCTAACATATTTTCTGCATCCGCTAAAGTCCTTCCAAATATTTCCCCATCCTTATCTGAATTATTAATTCATAATTATTAATTTTTAATTAAATCAAAATGGGATATTTATTTTCATCCGAATCGGTATCGGAAGGCCATCCTGATAAAGTAGCCGACCAAATTTCCGACGCCATTCTCGATAATTTTTTGGCGCTCGATGCCACCTCAAAAGTAGCTTGCGAAACTTTAGTTACAACCGGCCAAGTAGTACTTGCTGGCGAAATAAAATCAAATGCCTATATCGATGTTCAGTCGGTAGCACGTAGGGTAATTAATCGTATTGGTTATACTAAAAGCGAATACATGTTCGACGGTAATTCATGCGGTGTTTTTTCGGCACTACACGAGCAATCGGGCGACATTAACCGCGGTGTAGAACGCGAAGACCCTATGAATCAAGGTGCTGGTGACCAAGGAATGATGTTTGGCTATGCCACTAACGAAACAAAAAATCTTATGCCAATAGCATTGGATTTATCACATGCATTGGTTGAAGAATTGGCGGCTATTCGTCGCGAAGGAAAAGTAATGACTTATCTTCGTCCTGATTCAAAATCGCAAGTAACTATTGAATACGATGATAACAATCAGCCTGTAAAGGTGAATACGATTGTTGTATCGACCCAACACGATGATTTTGTACAACCCAGCGAATCGAAATCGCAAGAAGTTGCTGACGAAGAAATGTTAGCCAAAATCCGTCAGGATGTAAAAGATATTCTAATTCCACGCGTAAAGGCACTTGATGTACAATTTGCTCAGTTGTTTACCAACGATTATATATTGCATGTAAATCCAACTGGAAAATTCGTGATTGGAGGCCCACATGGCGATACTGGACTTACTGGCCGCAAAATCATTGTTGATACTTATGGCGGAAAGGGAGCACACGGAGGTGGCGCATTCTCAGGTAAAGATCCTTCGAAGGTAGACCGTTCAGCTGCTTATGCTGCTCGTCATATAGCTAAAAACATTGTGGCGGCAGGCTTAGCCAACGAAGTTTTGGTACAAGTTGCCTATGCCATTGGCGTGGCAAAACCTATGAATTTGTACGTAAACACATACAATACTGCTCAGGTAGCATTAAGTGATGGTGAAATAGCTGTAAAAATTGAAAAGTTATTTGACATGCGTCCAAAAGCTATTGAAGAACGATTAAAACTACGTTTCCCAATTTACGAAGAAACAGCTTCGTATGGTCATGTTGGTAGAACTCCACAATTAAAAGAAAAAAGTTTTAAAGATGGGAATGGTAATGTTATTACTCAAACAGTTGAACTTTTTACTTGGGAAAAAACAGATATGGCCGATGCCATTCGTGCTGAATTTTTAATCTAGAAATTCATTCTGTTAAACTTTAGGGTTCAAAAAAATATAAAAGGACTAAGTTCGGAACACTTCCGGATTTAGTCCTTTAATTTTTTTTTGAATGATGTTTTGGTTATAAAA
>JBMOHZ010000562.1:0-1527 GCA_049317585.1 Paludibacter sp. | reverse complement strand
TCATTATTTTAAAAAAACTTTCCTGTTGCTCAAACCTGTTTTTAACTTGATAGTTAGCTCCAAGAATAGTTTCAATTTCACTCTTTACTCTTTCAATTTTATTAGCTGGTGCTATTTTCAGTTCAATGGCAGTTACTGCAGTTGATTCATAGTCAAATAGTTGGCGAGCATGATTGAGCGATATTAACACATATTTATCATCATATTGCACTTGGTTGGTCGTAAAAATTCCGGAAGCAAAGCATGCCGTTTGATTGAAACTTGTTTCAGGACGAAGAAGGTTTATTCTCGAATTTCGTTTTGGAGCATAAATAAAGATTGGGTCAATAAAATGCGCATTTAAACCCAGTGTGGCAGCCACCCCAACTCCAGGTACAATTCGTTCAAATGCTCCATCGTAAAGTTCAAACTTGCCGTCGCTAATTATTTTTTTTATATCAGCCAGTTGAGCATAGTTTTCGCTTACACCTTTTACAGTGGCTGGCATTTGTTTATCTTTAAATCGTAACAAAGCGTTTTCTTCCACTATTTCGGTAAAAATGGCTATTGAATTTAATTGTTTCACTTTTTGTATTTCATCCTGTTGTAAGTCAAAGCTTTTACCTTGCGAAAGACTAATACGCAACTCTGGATCAAAAGCCGAAAACATATCGCTAATGAGACCTTCGAAACCATTAAAAACTGAAAGAACTACAACAAGCGCCATGGTGCCAATAGCTACACCAATAGCCGATATGCCAGATATTATATTAATGGCATTGTGCGATTTTTTCGAAAATAAATAGCGACGAGCTATCCTTAACGAAAAAGATAAATCGTGCCATTTATGATTGAAATTAGTTTTTTCGGCCATTCTTTTTTTATTCTCCTTCAGCAGTTAGGGGTTGAGGCGAAGGTGGATCTTGCTTCAATAATTTGTCGATGTTTTCAAGATAATCCAACGAATCATCCACGTGGAAAAATAATTCGGGCACTATACGCAACTGATTACGAACACGTTTGCCCAATTCAAAACGGATAGCTCTGGTGTCGGCATTTACTTTCTCAATCACTTCTTTGCTTTTGTTACTTGGGAAAATACTTAAATGCGTACGTGCAATACCTAAATCGGGGCTTATGCGTACTGCTGTTACAGTTATTAGTGTGCCGTGTAATTCGCGGGCGTACAACAAAAAGATTTCTCCCAATTCTTTTTGCAACATGCGCGATATTTTTTGTTGTCTTGTTGTTTCCATTTTTTTAGTTTTCTAGTTTGTTTATTAATTCGGATGCATTTTGCAAGGAATGGCAAAGTTACGGCTTTTTTTGAAAACCACATACAGGTATTGAAAAATACAAACTATCATTACTTTAGGTAAGCATTAAATATACAAAAAATGGAGTTTTTAATTCAAAATATGCAATAATGTTATTGTCAAACAGAATAAAAACCGTATATTTGCACCCGAAATAGATATTTATGCAATATTATTGATAAAATATACATTTTTTACAAGGGCCGTGCGATGTTAAGTGTTACTGAATCAT
>JBMOHZ010000561.1:0-1534 GCA_049317585.1 Paludibacter sp. | reverse complement strand
AAAAAAGCGGGCTAATAGCCCGCCAGAATAAACATCCTTGTGAGTCAGGAGGCAAAATTTTAAAGTTTGTTATAAAAAGTCAGCGGCAAGTAATTCTTCTTTATCATTGAGTTAATGTTGGGCGTTTTAAAAAAACGGTAAGGGTTTTCTTACTCTTGGTAGCTATCTTAGTGCAGTTTTTATACTTAATAAAACGATATATTTAGATGTTTATATCTAATATCACGATAAATAATACTGTTATTTCAATACTTAGGACAGTTTTGATAATTGGTACGTCACGAATAACAAGGCTTGTGGCGGTTTGTGGAGAATTAAATCAAACTCATGCAAAATGCAGAGTCGCATTAAATATTAACTAATTGAAAATTAACGATTCATTTTTTTAGTGTACCGAAGTATTTTTTTATCTGCGAATTAATAAATACCTTTCCTTGGTATAGTATTTTAGGTGCTAAAAAATAGTTACTGTGCATATCCACAGAAATTTTAAAATATCTCATAACCATTTGATTTTTTTGATATTACGCGATCACGAGAAAATCTGAAGAGCCACTTTAATTTCCCCTCTCCCAACCCTCTCCCGCTGGAGAGGGCTTTAAGTAACTGACCAACCCAATCTTATAGTCGCTCCCTCAAGTAGCAGATGCGCCCGTTTTTATAGGTTACGTTCTCGGACAGCGCTCCTAGTGCATGTGCCGGTTTAGTAGATGGATGATCATACACCGACAAAGTTTTTGTTACTGCTGTTTGGTTTTAATTCCGCACCAATTTAATACCGGTAACAGAGGCCGCAGGCAATTGTATCGATAATGTACCCGCTGCTGATTGTGCAACCAAGTTCGAAGTAACCGTTACCTGATTAGTGGCTTCCGTTACAAGATTTGTCGATAGTGGTGAAACGCCGGTAAGTGATTCAGCCTGGACAGAACGGAAATTACCATTAATCTGGAGAAAAGTGTCTACGGGGTTATTCAGGTTTTTGTTAATAAACACCAGATTTAGCTCATTGTTATCCGTGCTTTTAGAGGCGGTACCCACTATTGATTCCACGGCACCTAAATTTTGTGTGATTTTTTCTAAGCTAAAGGTGCCAAATTCAGCGGAACCTGATATTGGTCCCTGACCGCCTAGTCTACGACCCATGATATGCATTGTTTGCGCATCAGCAACGGTTCTGTATTCAACCGTTACTGGAGTCCATGGTTTTGACCCTGTCAGAAACAAATTAGAAGGCTGGTCGTACATTGTATTCCAGCCTCTGCCATCTTGGACAGCTATGCCTATTTTACCACCCACAATTCTAGTCGTGCGGACATTGACGGTCGCTCTGTAAAGGGTATTAGGTTCAATGTTAAAGTATTTAGAGGCATGGTAGTAATCGACATCAGTATTATTGAAATTCACCTTAACCACTCCATTAGATAGGCTTTGTGAGCCAGCAGTAAATGTACTTAGCCACCAAGCAGGATTGATGCGCACTGGTTCGGGTGCGCTTTGATGAGGAGTTGAATCGGTTTGCCGATTTCGCCGA
>JBMOHZ010000560.1:0-1537 GCA_049317585.1 Paludibacter sp. | reverse complement strand
CCATTCCCCGAAAAATCCAAAGAACGATTGCAGTTGCTTTTCCACATTTCATGACTCTGATTAACAATAAATTACTGTATTTATCAAACAAAAATCAAGCAGTAAAAAATTATGCCACTAAATTCCGCGACAATTATCGATTAGCGGCCGAAAATTCAGGTAAAATCATTGCGCAAAATGCTATAATTGCATTTCTTCAAGGCGTTTTACCTTTTGTACTTATTATTTGTATAAAATGGTTGATTGACTATTTAACAAAAACAACAAATTCGTCGGTTGCCGATGTTTATGGATTTTACGGATTACTTGTACTCACAGCTTTCGTCTTTTTTGCAAACGGACTCACAACCGAACTGCGTAGCTATTTTGGCGAAAAACTGACTCAAAGCATAGTAAAACGAATGTACTCTGATGTGCAACACAAACATTTATCGCTTCAACTGTCGCATCTCGAAAACCCAACTGAACTAGATAAAATCCATCGAGCTGTTCAGGAAGCTACTTTTCGTCCTGTAAAATTCATAAACGAACTTTTAACGCTTTTAAAATCGATTGCATCAGCCATTTTCCTGGCTGGACTTTTCCTCACAATAAAATGGTATCTGGTTGTAATGCTTATAGTTGCAGTAATTCCAGGCGTATTAATACGTTTAAAATTTGCACGTACATATCACAAGTTGAAACAATCTCAAAGTCCCAAAGAACGCGAAATGTACTATTACAATCGTGTTTTAACAGGCTTCCCATTCGCCAAAGAACTAAAGTTATTCCATTTTAGCAGTTTTTTTTCAACACGATTTAACAATTTACAAAAAAAACTATTTTCGGAACGAATTCAGATACGTAAATCCGAAGTTACATGGAATACAGCCTCTCACCTATTTACGGTATTATTAATTTTCGCATCGCTGGCTTATATTTCCTATTTAAAAATTAATGGCGAAATTACCATAGGAGCTGTTGTGCTTTTCTTTTTTGCATTCCAACGAGGTTACAGCGTTCTTAGCGAACTATTTAAATCGGGCACTCAATTACTTGAAGACACAAGCTACCTCGAAGATGTTCGTAAGTTTTTTGCAATCGAAACCACCAAGCAACCCCACAATTCGAAAATGGAGTTGAAAAATGCCATTCGAATTGAAAACATGAGTTTTAGTTACGAAACGAGTAAACGCGAAGCCCTTAAAAACATAAATATAACCATTGAAACTAGAAAAACCATTGCTATTGTTGGTGCAAATGGATCAGGCAAATCAACCTTCATAAAATTACTCTGTGGATTTTATATACCTACAAAAGGTGAAATTTATTACGACAATAAAAACACATTAACACTTGGACAACAGGCAATTTCGAAAAATATGGCTGCCGTATTCCAGGATTTTGCCTTGTATAATGTAAGTGCTTTGCAAAATATTGCTCTCGGAAATATTGAAATAAAACCCGATTTAGAAAAGGCAAAAACAGCTGCCACCGAAGCTGGAATACACGAAGTGCTCGAAAATTTACCGCTTGGCTATAATACCATTTTAGGAAA
>JBMOHZ010000559.1:0-1550 GCA_049317585.1 Paludibacter sp. | reverse complement strand
ATGAAAATTCGTTACTCAAACGCCGTGATAAGAAACAAGTAGAATCACGTGATGCCAACTCAGCTACCGCTAAACAAGTGCTGCAAGGTATTACCAGGGCTTCCTTACAGGTTCGTAGCTGGATTTCGGCTGCATCCTTCCAGGAAACTACCAAGGTTCTTACTCAGGCTTCAATTCAGTCGAAGAGTGATGAACTGTTAGGCTTGAAAGAGAATGTAATTGTTGGACATTTGATTCCTGCAGGAACCGGTTTACGCGAGTACGAACACCTTATCGTGGGTTCGCGCGAAGAGTATGACCGTATGCTGGCTTCAAAAGCCGAGTAATTTCTAACTCAAATCTTATATGGGGAAACTGAATCAACGTAATTGATCAGTTTCCCCTTCTTTTTTGGATCAAGAATTAGTACAAAACAAAAACGCTAAAATTATGGATATGAATGATCCTATGAACCAAAATCCGAACCAGATCAATATCGAGCTTTCCGATGAAGTGAGCGAAGGTATTTACTCAAATCTTGCGGTAATCACACATTCCAATTCAGAGTTTGTGGTTGATTTTATAAAGCTTATGCCAGGTGTGCCGAAAGCGAAAGTTAAATCGCGTATTATCCTCACCCCGCAACACGCCAAGCGATTATATCGTGCTTTGAAGGACAATATCAGTAAATTTGAATCTGTACACGGCACTATTAAAGAAACAGAAGGCGGAGATTACCCGTTTCAATTAAGCGGTCCTGCCGGCCAGGCTTAACAGCAGGTTATTCAACAAAAAAAGAGGCAACCGTTTAGTATGCCTCTTTTTTAGTTATAAGTAATCTGATCTCTAGTTATTAACTACAAATTTGTAAACGAGATCGGATTGGTCTGAACTAAGTTTAGCTTTCGGTGCCATCTTAGCAAGAATTTTTGTCCATTCTTCTTTAGAGTGCTTTGCCGGGTTGGGTAGTTTATGGCATTTACCACATTTAGTCTGGAACAAATCGTGTCCTTGCTGAAGTTCTGCAAGTGAGGCCGGTGCTACCTTGTTTACATTTTTTTCGGATGGAGTGTAAAGCTGTGTTGTACATGCAACACTTGCAACGAATAAAAGTGCGATAAGAATTGGTTTCATAAAAATTGGTTTAATTTAAAGGGTTGTAAGTATTATGTTTTGCTTTAACTGATCCGTGTCATATCTGCTCACTTCTTTTTAGCTCAGCCAAATAAAGGAACGTATACATAAGTCTCAAATAAAATAACAAGAAATTGTGATGTTTGTTTTTGATTTATGAAACAGAAATAAAAAAAACAGCAACTTCGGTTAAAGTTGCTGTTTTTATGCCTTTAAACGGCTATAATCTGTGATATCGTTACACGTTGAATAGCGAGTTAACGATAGGATCATTTTTACTTGTACGGTCATCAATTCGTTTGTCCATCATAAGTGGATATACGCATTCGTCAATCAGAGCCTGGCTTGTACGTGTTGTAACTTTATAGGCACGTCCGGCAGCTGAGGTCGATTCGTAGGAGAAATCCCACCCTAATACCATTACCCTTGTGCCGCGG
>JBMOHZ010000558.1:0-1550 GCA_049317585.1 Paludibacter sp. | reverse complement strand
CGGTATTATATTTTATTTGATAATTACTCTTGTTGTTAACTCAGTTCCATTATCCAGAACCTGTACTACATAAACGCCTGTGTTTAGTTTGCAGTTTACAGTTTGCAGTTTAGCAGTTGTTTGTCCGTTTTCAATTAATTGTCCCACAGCATTGTAAATGCTGTAACTTGCCTTTTCAGGAGCAATAATCGTAATTTGATTATTAGCGTTTACAAATACCTGTGCGTTGAGTTTGTTTGTAGTATCAATTCCAGTTGTAACTCCAGGAGCACGGAAAAGTAAGCTGAAACGATCTGTGTTTGCAGAAGTAATCGGTGCACTGAAATTGTAAGCAGTGCCGCTGGTTAGTTCATTTTCAACGCTTGGATTCAGTTTGTCAATCAGGATTACACGTGTTCCAACTTCGAAGTTTGATAGTTCGTTTGCCGAAATTGAAAAATCACCTACTTGTTTGGTTACAATTCCTATTGGAATTTCAGTATCGTACTGCACTGCACTTAATCCATTGATCACTAATCGTTCGTTGCCAACTTGTGTGAAAATCTCTGGGGTTAATGCCGCTGCACTTTCAAACATTTTGGGTGAATCGTATTTATCATACGCATTGGAAGCATCAGCATTGAAATAGAGAATAGCTTCGTCAGTACCAGTAGTTCCGACCACTTTAATTCGTGCCAAGCTGATAGCCTCTTGCTTTTTAGCTTTGAGTATGGTTGTAGGCACTGTACCTGCACCAACTGTAACATTACGAGCATGGTCGCGCATGGAGTTGGTAAATGTCAATGTTTGACCATCTACGTTTGTTTTTACCCAGAAAGCTTGCATAGGAGGAATATAACCTGTAACTGTTCCTGTTCCTGCATTATCAGTTCCTACACCCGAGGAGGTATTTACGGTTTCGAACTTATAGGTTGCACTTTTAGTGCGATACCAAATTGTTGGAACTAAATTAGAGTTCGCGTTTATAGCTCCCATTGGATTCATATACGAAGGATAAGGATTTGCAACTAAATTATAACCAGCATAGGTTGACCCTTTTTTGGTTAATGTAACCGCAACATCGCCCGAGTTTAATTTACCGTTAAATGAAGCATTATTTGTTCCTCCACCTGCAGCAGAAACAGCCACATAACCAACTCCTGCCACTAAATTACCAGTATAATTATTTTGCCATCCTAATTCTTCGCTGTAATACGATACAGAAGTAGCTCCAGCTCCCGTTAAATTAGCCGCAGCACCTACATTATTTTCGATAGGACTTGCAACATACCAGTTACGACCTTGTGGTAAGTATTGTTGTACGGTAGCTGTAACGGTTGGTGCATTGTAATTATCAACCAAGGTAGCTGTGCCACTTCCGCTACTTTGAAGTGTAATACCGTTGGTGGCAGTAAGAGGCGTACTTGAACTTAATGTTAGTTTTGCTCCTGGTGCAATGGTAACCGAATTCACTGTTGTTGTTTGATTAATTACTAATTCACCAGAACTTACAGTCAGATTTGTATTTGGTAAATCCTGTGCCGATATGCCTGATGCAGTAATATTTCCAC
>JBMOHZ010000557.1:0-1556 GCA_049317585.1 Paludibacter sp. | reverse complement strand
AGGCAACACCTTTAACATAAGTACCGTTTACTTTAGCAGAGCCGCAATTGACTGTCCCAAGGGCACCGGTAACTTTTATTGATGTCCCGTTTGGATCAGGGTTTATACCTGTAAAATCATTGAGTTCCTTTTGGCAGCCGGTCAAAGCGATTGATACAAAAGCCAAAATGACGAGAACTGAGCGGAGATAGTGTTTTGTTTTCATGGCGATAAGTTTTAAGAGGACGTTTTTATGAGTAAATTTTTGTTTATCTTTATACTATTCAGATTGCGCTTTTGAGAATTGTTTGCAAAATGTTACTCTTTGAGATAGTGTAAGTATTTTTTACTTGCTGTTTCTGATTACGGAACTAAGTTAGGTCTTTCTAATTTAATGAGCAAGTAATTTTACGTTTATTTTTATTTAAATGTAATATATTTTTAATTGCTTTTTTATTAATTTGATTATGAATTACTTAAAAACTTTTATAATCGTTATACAATTCAACATTAGTAATTTTTTTTTACATCTCAATATTGAAAACTAGAACTATATTTTTAAACCCTTGTAAATATGTTTCTATAAGCACAAAGAATTAGTCGGAAAACCAACCAATCAGAATGTAAATAAAGCCCTATAATGATTTTGAAAAAGTAAACTATCGCACAATCACAATTATCACGAAATTTATCAAACAGCGATTTACAATGCTGGATGCCAAAACAAGATTTATATACTTTAGTCCGATCTCAAATCATCAAGCAAAAGCACAACATAGAGAATGCTTATAAACTAAGCTATCGATTATTAGGCACTCTTAAAACTAAAAAAGGCCATCCGGTTAACGAACAGCCTTAATTATTGCAATTAGAAAACCAATTAATTTTTTATTGGCCTTACCGAACAACCATTAGCCCTAAGGTCGCCAGTAACAACCGAGCCATATTCATCAAAATACAATTGGCTTGCGTAAGGTGCGGTTCTTGTTGAGGACCAATAACAGCCTGCATAACCAGCCATTGTAACTGTACCATCATATCCTTCACGATACCCTGCTATAACCCATTTCAGTGGCGAAGCAAATGCGCCATCTGGGGTTTGAGCAGTCCACGTTGCTTTCTCTGCGTTAAACTCAGCGGCAGTCGGCATGCGATAACCTGGAGGGCATGGATTGTTGATGCCACTTACTCCCTGCCAAAGATTATCATTGAAAGTTGTTCTCCAGTTGGAGGTTGAAGTAATAAAATTTCCATGACCTGGGACATCGGTTGGGGATTTTGTTGCAGTCGTTCCGGTCAGAGAGGTTCCCGTGTAAGAGTCCGTCCATGAAATACCTTGATGGTTATCGGAAAGACGACCCCACTGATACAGAGAGCCATAAGCCAGATAATCAGTTGATGATTGGGCTACTTGCGAAGCTCCAAGGTTTCTGTCGAGCCATGTCTTCAAAGTCTTTTGGTTGGCTACTTCATAATAAACATAAGTTGTCCCACAGGATGCAAGGTAAATCGGATCCCCTTTGACAACAACAACTTTAAATGAACAACTTGTTACTCCAGCAAAACTAACAGGAAAA
>JBMOHZ010000556.1:0-1563 GCA_049317585.1 Paludibacter sp. | reverse complement strand
GATTTTAAGGTAATTGCCAGGTGTAAGCGGTTTCGTTCACCTCCCGATAATATTCCACAAAGCTTTTCCTGATCGCCACCAGCAAAATTGAAACGCGATAAGTAAGCTCGGGCGTTAATTTCCTTGCCGCCTACACGTATAAATTCAGTTCCACCTGACACTACCTGATACACCGTTTTTGTTGGGTCAATGTCGGTATGGCTCTGATCCACATAACCAATTTTTACTGTTTCACCAACTTCAAAAGTTCCTTTGTCGGCTTTTTCAAGTCCCATCATCAGTCTGAAAAGCGTAGTTTTACCAGCACCATTTGGTCCAATAATACCAACAATTCCATTTGGTGGAAGCATAAAATTCAGATTTTCGAAAAGCGAACGTTCGCCAAAACCTTTATCAACACCAATTGCTTCCACTACTTTATTACCAAGGCGAGGTCCATTGGGGATGAAAATTTCTAATTTCTCTTCTTTCTCTTTTTGGTCTTCGTTTATAAGTTTGTCATACGCTTCAATACGCGCTTTACCTTTGGCATGTCGGGCTTTTGGTGCCATACGTACCCATTCCAATTCGCGTTCCAACGTTTTACGGCGTTTGCTTGCTTGTTTTTCTTCGCCTGCCATGCGCGCTGTTTTTTGCTCTAACCACGAGGTGTAATTTCCTTTCCAGGGAATTCCTTCACCGCGGTCAAGTTCCAAAATCCAACCGGATACATTGTCAAGGAAATAGCGGTCGTGCGTAATGGCAATTACTGTACCCGCATATTGCTGTAGGTAATGTTCCAACCATTCTACCGACTCGGCATCCAAGTGGTTGGTTGGCTCATCGAGTAATAAAATATCGGGCTGGCGGAGTAATAATCGGCAAAGTGCAACCCTGCGGCGTTCACCTCCCGATAAAACGGATACTTTAGCATCTTCGTCCGGGCAACGAAGTGCGTCCATAGCACGTTCCAATTTATTATCTAAATTCCACGCATCGGCATGGTCAAGTAGTTCTTGTAATTCGCCCTGACGGGCAATTAATGTGTCGAAATCGGCATCAGGTTCCGCAAATTGTTCGTTGATGCGTTCGTATTCGGCTAGCATATCAACCACTTCTTGCACACCTTCTTGTACAATTTCTTTGACTGTTTTTTCGGGGTCGAGTTGTGGCTCTTGTTCGAGATAGCCTACCGAATAACCCGGTGAAAATACCACCTCACCATCGAATGTTTTTTCAACTCCGGCAATAATCTTCAGCAAAGTAGATTTACCTGAACCATTTAAACCAATAATACCAATTTTTGCTCCGTAAAAAAACGAGAGGTAGATATTATTTAATACTTTTTTTTGTGGTGGATAGGTCTTGCTTACGCCCACCATCGAAAATATAACTTTTTTATCGTCAGACATTTAACTTGTAAAGTTTGTAAATGAATAATTCGTGTTTTATTTGAACTGCAAAGATACAATATTTTTGAATACTTTTTTTTGAAAAATAATTTATAGGAACTAAATGAGCTGTCCGAAATACATCGAACAGCTCATTATATATTTCAAAAAGTCTTTTGTCTTTACTCTTTGT
>JBMOHZ010000555.1:0-1568 GCA_049317585.1 Paludibacter sp. | reverse complement strand
TCCGTTGCAAAGCTGGAAAGATATTGGTGGTAGGGATATTTACTTTTCGACTGTACAAAAATACATTGCATCGGCTCACAGTTACAATATGAAAACCATGTTTTACGATTTGGTGTACGGTGCATGGGAAAATGCCGAAGCTGATGGTGTAAAAAAAGAATGGTACATTTACAAAGACAATACCCACACCAACCTTGATTTTTTTGCGCTAAGTTCTCCATTTCTAAGCAATTTGTATTTGCTCGACCCTGCCAATACGAACTGGCAAAACTACATGATTAACGAGGCAAATACTGTTTACTCTCATCTTGGTTTCGATGGATACCACATGGATCAGGTTGGAAACCGCGGAGCTCGCTTCCGTTACGATGGCACGAACGCCATGCTCGAAAATTCATTCAAATCTTACATAAATGCTTTCAAAACCGCCATTCCTGCCAAATACAATGTGCTGAATGCCGTGGCGCAATATGGACAACAAGGCATTGCTACCTCTACGAGCGACTTTTTGTACACCGAAGTTTGGTCGCCATCCGATAGTTATAATGATTTGGTAAATATTATCAAACAAAATAACACACTGTGTAATAATACAAAAAACACAGTTTTGGCTGCTTACATGAATTACGACATGGGTGCTTCAAAAGGCTATTTCAATACACCGTCGGTGCTGATGACCAATGCGGTAATTTTTGCTTTTGGTGGTGCGCATATTGAACTGGGTGAGCACATGCTTTGCCGCGAATATTTCCCAAATGGCAACCTCAGCATGAAGGACGATTTGAAAAAATCGCTCGTAAATTATTACGATTTTGCGGTTGCTTATCAAAATATGTTGCGCGATGGAGGCACATTTAATTCCGTAACGGTAGCTTCAATCGACAAAAAAATGGCAATTGATAATTGGCCTGCTTCGCAAACGAAAGTGGCTGTTTTTGGTAAAAAAATGGATAACAAGCAGATGATTCATTTTATTAACTTTAGTAACTCCACTACCCAAAAATGGCGCGATAATACAGCCATTCAGGTTATGCCTGCATTAATTAAAGATGCCAAATTAGTATTGACATCCGATGCAACGGTGAAAAAAATATGGATTGCCACACCCGATTTTGTGGGTGGCGCTTCGCGCAATCTCAACTTTTATTTTGCCCGAATTGAGATACTGGGATATGGTTGTTGTTGAATATTAATTAGTTGGCTTTTATTTAAAAATCAAATAAAATGAACGGATTGACACAAAAAATTGCCGCAACTGTATTCTTAAGTGCAATTTGCGCTATGATTTTTGCGCAAAACGCTCCAATATACCAATCGAAAGCATATAGCATTTATCGCAATAAAGTAATTCAGGGAAGTTTTACAGCAAAAGCGGTTTCGGCCTGTGAACTGACTTCGGATTATCGAAGTCTTGAAGCAGATAAATACAGTCCAACTATTCAATTTAAGTTTAGCATTAACTCCCGCGACAATGAAATGGTTTCGGGTAAAGATCATTGTGTAACCTTAAAACATGTTGATGGTAAGTGTGTTACAACAGTTGTTTTTGGCGAACAACTTAAACAAAT
>JBMOHZ010000554.1:0-1570 GCA_049317585.1 Paludibacter sp. | reverse complement strand
TCCTACCAATCGGACCAATTATTTCGAAAATTTATATACCAAAAAACAGCTTACAGAGCTCGATACTGTTAGTACTCCGCTTACCATGCAGTGCAACGATAGTTTGTACCTCACTATTCACGAAGCCAATCTGACGGAATATGGTTCGTTGAATTTAACGCCAAAAAACACGTCATCGACACTCAAAGCGGATATCACACCTTGGGCTTCGGGCGAGAAAGTTTTTGCTCAGGCACCGTTTGTTAGTCCGTGGCGTACCATTATTATTGCCCGTAAGGCTGGCGATTTAATGCTTTCGCGCCTTATGCTTAACCTGAACGAGCCATCGAAAATTGAGGATACTTCGTGGATTAAACCCGGACGATACATTGGAATTTGGTGGGGTATGCATCTCGAAAAATACACATGGGGACAAGGGACAAAACATGGTGCCACAACCGAAAACACCATGCGTTATCTTGATTTTGCTGCTAAACACGGCTTTGCAGGCGTATTGGTCGAAGGCTGGAACGAAGGCTGGGATGGCGATTGGGTAACTAATGGCGATAAGTTTAAATTTACAAAACCTTATCCTGATTTTGATATAAAGAAGATAACCGACTATGCCGCTTCGAAAGGTGTAAAGTTGATTGGACATCACGAAACAGGTGGTTCAACCAAAAACTACGAATCACAACTGGATAGTGCCTTTGCATTTTGCAATAAATACGGCATCGAAGCAGTTAAAACTGGCTATGTAAGCCCGCGACTGGATAAAAAAGAACGCGCTGGAAGTCAATATGGCGTGCGCCATTACCGCAAAGTGTTCGAAACGGCAGCTCGTTACAAAATAATGATTGACAACCACGAACCTGTTATGCCAACCGGCTTACAGCGCACTTATCCCAATTTTATGACGCAGGAAGGCGTTCGCGGTCAGGAATACGATGCTTGGTCGCCCGATGGAGGCAATCCACCGTCGCACACCACCATTATTCCATTTACACGCGGACTTGCTGGTCCAATGGATTTTACGCCCGGAACATTTAACTTTACTAATCCAGCTAAGCCCGGCACACGCGTTCAAACCACGCTGGCCAAACAGTTGGCATTGGCTGTGGTGCTTTACAGTCCGCTGCAAATGGCTTCGGATATGATTGAAAATTACGAAAATAATCCCGCATTTGCATTCATCACTTCGTGCCCAACCACTTGGGAAAAAACCGTAGTTCCCGATGCACAAATTGGCGAATATGTGGTTGTAGCGCGCAAAGATCGCAAATCCAAAAATTGGTTTTTGGGCGGGATTACCAATGAAAAAAGTCGCGAAATTACACTTAAAACCGACTTTTTAGAACCCGAAACCAGCTACAATGCTGTAGTTTACAAAGATGGAGTAGGAGCAAATTACAAAAACAATCCAACTTCTATAGCCATCGAAACGGTAAAAGTAACTTCAGCGTCAACAATGAAAATTGATTTAGCTGAAAGTGGTGGAGTAGCCATTGTATTCAAAAAAGCAGAATAATAAGAGGAAGCATATTTTTAATAAAGAAGTCATCCTCTTTTCTCACCACCCGTATTACTTTTC
>JBMOHZ010000553.1:0-1570 GCA_049317585.1 Paludibacter sp. | reverse complement strand
TAAGAATAACTTCTTTACAGGATTTGATAAAACTAGTGTAACTGCTGGCGAAACAATGATGCAAGGAATTCGATGTGGTTCAACTTGTTATGTTTGGAACAATACATTCTTTTTGAATGCTCTTACCAATAAACCAACTACAAATATTGAAACACCTTCTGATACTCAAAGTGCATATTGTGCTATAAATATTGCAGCAGGTACGCCTGAAATTAAAAACAATATTTTCATAAGTAACGAAGATGCATTTTTCAACTTTTTAATAAGAGGAGGTGTTTCTGGTATAACAAATAACAATCTCTACTTTTTGCGAGCAGGTAATACAAAAGCCAGAATAAATATGAATTATACAACTCCTTATGCTACTTTTGCTGCATACAGAGCTGATAATGCGTTAATGGATGTGAATTCTAAAAATGCCGACGTAAATTTTGTAGATATAGCTACAGGAGACTTACGTATTGCTCCAACATCTTATCAAGATGCAAATTTACAAGCAGATAGATTAACTGATGTTCTGAATGACATGTTTGGTACACCAAGATATGCACAAACGTACAAAGGTGCTCACGAAGCCGAAATGTTTTTAATAAACGAGCATAACAATGTATCGCAAACACCTGCTCGCATAATTCGTACTTTATCAGGTATCGAAGTACAACTCGACCGTGATGCTAGTATTGAATTATATAGTATAAATGGCATGTTGATTGACAAAGCACGTACAAATGGCACTTATACACGCAATTTGAATGCTGGCATTTACATTATCCGTATCGATGGAAAAGCCACTAAGTTTGTAAAATAAAAAGAAACTTATGTTAGTAAGGTAATTAAATAAAATCAACCGTCCCTTTTCATTCAGAAAAAGGACGGTTGATTTTTATTATTATAACAACTTATTTACTCATACAACCACACTTCTTTTCCAATAAACTTATTTTGAACAGCTTCGGTTAGGATAAAGTGAGCCACATTGGCTCTGGAGATGGCTACGCTACCTTTTATTGGAGTCATTTCTGAACCAAAATTATAAACTCCAGTTAACGCCTTATCTGTTAATCCTCCGGGCTGAAGAATTGTCCATTGTAATTTGCGTTGGGCTATATGTTTTTGATTGCGCGTATGATCTTGTAGTGGAACGCGCAGCAATAAATTAGCAATTAGGAATCGCGCAAAGACAGGCATTAACTGTTTACTATTGCCAGCACCTAAACTAGAAAGATATATAAAACGCTTAACGCCATACAATTCCATGACTGTAACAATATTTTCAATGCCATTGCATAGCTCATAAGCATGTTTAGTGAGCGAATTACCGCCCAATACCGACACACAAGCATCAGCACCAGTAATAGCTTCGGTAAGTTTTATAGTGTTGCTCAAATCACCTTGCACAACTTTTATCTTATTATTATCAATAGTAATAGCCTTTGCGTTACGTACATAAAGTGTCAGTTCATGTCCTGCGTCCAACGCTTGCTTTACAAGTAATTGACCAGTACGGCCAGTAGCTCCAAAAATGGTTAGTTTCATGAGTAATTATAATTAGTATGTACTTGTAACAGTT
>JBMOHZ010000552.1:0-1574 GCA_049317585.1 Paludibacter sp. | reverse complement strand
GTCGGTAAGATTGTTGAATAGCTGCAAGTCCTTTTCTTCGTCGGTAGATTTGCGTGTTAGTTTTTTAGGCATTGGCTGTTTGTGTAGTGCTTCATTGAGTTTGCGTTCGTCGTCGATAAGTTCGAGGTTTTTACGTACGAGGGCCTTTAGTACAGAGTTTCGTGAGCGTTGTAAGCGGTACATGATAATGCTATAGACCCCAATTACGAGGGTAAAAATGATACCCGATATAATAAAAAACACATAGAAACTTTTTTCTTTTTTCATTTCATTCGCTTCATTTTCGATGCGAATGAAATTGATGGTTGATTTATAAACGGTTTCGGAATTTTCGACACTTTTCTTAGCTTGTTCATCGAGGTATGGCACTGCCTGATTCAAGTAAGAATAGGCTTTATCGAATTGCCCCATTGTTTTGTATAATTCGGAAATATTGATCGTTGCATTGTATTGTAGTTCAGGCAATTCGGACGTGTTTGATATGGTCTGCGCTTTCTGGGCAAATTCAAAAGCTTTTGGCGTATTGTTTTCGGCCATAAAAGCTTTCGAAATGCCTATACATGCATTCCCACGTCTCAAAATATCCGTAATATAACCCAATGGCATAGCTAAGGTTTTTTGATAATAATAGCGGCAACTATCGTAATTATGAAGAAAATACTCAATTTCTCCCTGATTATTGTAAAGCAATGCCAGTGCTTGCCGGTCGGTTTTTTTAGTTATGTAAACTGCGTTTTTACGGGCTAATTCTTTTGCCTCGGCATGCTTTCCCTGAAATATTTTCATGCCTATTAGGTTTATGTGAATGTAAAAGAGCTCAATGCTATCGTTTGCTTTTTCGAGACCGGCTTTTGCTATTTCAAATTGCTCGGTAGCTTTGGTAAATTCTTTTTTATTGGCATAATACCTGCCGAGTATTTTGTGGTTTATAGCCACGCTTTTCGTTAATCCTGATTTTTGAAACAATTCGGTAGATTGAGCTAAAAACTCCGTTGCTATATTACTGTCGCCAGCATTAAAATGTATGCGCGCCAATAAACGTAGGCTCAACGCTGTAGCACGATTATCAATATTTTCATTTAGCACTAATGATAAAACTTTGTAAGCCTCAGGATAATTGTTGGAGCGGAAAAGTTGGAGACCATGTATGGCGTTGTACCAAAAATATATTTTTTTGTTAAGTTTTATCTGGTTAATATCCAGTCTTTTAATTATTGCTTTTGCACTGTCCAATTGTGATAACTCGCAATAGGCACCAGCCTTTAATAGTAGTGCTAAAGTTTTAACTTCGGAGCTGGGATTCGATGCTAGAATTTGAGTAGTTTCGGCAATTACTTCTTCGTTGTGGTTCTCGCTGTAAAACAGAGCTGTAGCCTGTTCGAGCACAAGTGGCATATTACTGTCGGAGTGCTGGCAACAAACTATAACAAACAATATACATACAATGTAAACTCGACGCATAAAATGTGGATTAGCGTAAAAAAACAAAGTCAATGAGTGCTAATAAGTTTAGGCCAAAGTTAATTAATTAGTTGTAATTTTTGTGTGTATTGCTTTTGTGTCTTCAGTAATAA
>JBMOHZ010000551.1:0-1576 GCA_049317585.1 Paludibacter sp. | reverse complement strand
ATATGGCCGAAGCTATTAAATTTGCTCACGAAGAAATAAAAGTTCATTGCAAAGCTCAATCAGAATTAGCTGCTGAATTAGGAATAGTTAAACGTGAATATTGTCACGAACATAATGTAGAAGAAATTAAAACAGGAATTCGTGCTTTTGCATTTCAAAGAATATATGATGTTATTAAAAAAGGATTAGTAAGTAAACATGAGCGTGCAGATGCACTTCACGGAATTCGTGATGAGTATATGGCTACACTTACCGAACCAGATGCATCAACAGTTGCAATGGTTAAACGTTATTATCACGATTTAGAGAAAGAAGCTATCCGCGAATATTATTTAACCGAACAAATTCGTTTAGATGGTCGTAAATTTGATCAGATTCGTCCTATCTGGAGCGAAGTTGATTATTTACCTATGTCTCACGGATCAGCAATTTTTACACGTGGTGAAACACAATCTTTAACATCCGTAACACTTGGCACTAAATCAGATGAACAACTTATTGATGGTGCAGTTTTTCAAGGAAAAGAACGTTTTCTTTTAAACTATAACTTCCCACCTTTCTCAACCGGTGAAGCTCGTCCATACCGTGGTGTTGGTCGTCGTGAAGTTGGACATGGAAATTTAGCACACCGTGCACTAAAGAAAATGATTCCAACTGATTATATGGTTAATCCTTATACAATCAGAGTTGTTTCAGATATTCTAGAATCAAACGGTTCATCATCAATGGCAACTGTTTGTGCAGGAACTCTAGCTTTAATGGATGCAGGTATTAAAATTAAAAATCCTGTTACCGGTATTGCAATGGGTTTAATTTCTGATACAAAAACCGGTCGTTTTGCAATTCTTTCTGATATCCTTGGTGACGAAGATCATTTAGGTGATATGGACTTTAAAGTTTGCGGAACCGAAAACGGAATTACTGCAACACAAATGGATATTAAAGTTGACGGACTTCCTTACGAAGTGTTAGCAAAAGCGTTAGCTCAAGCACGTGAAGGTCGTTTACATATACTTGGTAAAATTTTAGAAACATTACCTGCTCCTCGTACAGATTATAAACCTCATACTCCACGTATTGTTAGCATGACAGTTGCTAAAGACCAAATTGGTGCAATCATTGGACCTGGTGGAAAAATTATTCAGGATATTCAGGCAAAAACAAATACAATAATTTCGATTACCGAAGTTGAAAATGCTGGTATTGTTCAGATTTGTGCTCCAAGTGGCGATGCAATAAATACAGCAATTAAACGTATTAAAGCAATTATTGGCGATATCGAAATTGGCGAAATATTCGATGCTACTGTAAAATCTATAATGGAATACGGTGCATTTGTTGAAATTATGCCAGGTAAAGAAGGTTTGTTACACATTTCAGAAATTGAATGGTCACGATTAAAAAGAGTTGAAGATGCTTTACATCTTGGACAAGTAATTCAGGTACAACTTCTAGAAATTGATAACCGTGGTAAAATGAGATTGTCTCGTAAATCTCTTCTTCCAAAACCAGAACCACAGGCACAACCTACACAGCCAGAAGCTGAAAAATCATAACAAAATATTAAACGGGCGAA
>JBMOHZ010000550.1:0-1581 GCA_049317585.1 Paludibacter sp. | reverse complement strand
ATTAGTTGATAACCAATTTGCTGGAATAATATTTACCGCCATTCAGTATACGGATCATATACACTCCCGTTTGAAGATCGGCTGTGTTTATCTTCATATTCTTGTCAGAAATTAGTAGTTGTTTTACTAATTTACTATTAACATCGTAAATCTCAATTTGAGAATTCGCATCAATAGTACCATTAAAATCAAGGTTCACGAAGCTGGAAGCCGGATTTGGATAAGTACTGAAAATGTTATTGTCTGCCTGGAGACTGTTTAAGCCCACATTGGCACCAAATCCCATATTATCCCAATAATAGGTTTTTTCGCCGGCTGTAGCCCCGGTAGTTCCAAAGTTGAAGAATATGGAAGCTTTGTTGTAAGAATAGCCAAAGTTAATCGCGGCTGTTCCGGCAGCCTGGTTGCTGAAATTAAAAATCAGAGTCTGCCAGGCGGAAGCCACTGTTGTGAGCGCTTCAGTTTCCACACTCTTGGTAGGATCGTTGGAAGCTTCTACTTTCAGGCGAATGGGCGTGCCTGCGGTTGGCGACCAAACCTTAACGCTCATACTTGTAGATCCGGCAGCAAATGGGATTGGAGTTGGAAAGCCGACTGCGCCACCAACGGTTGTACCTGCCCATGTTTCAGCACTTACAGTCTTAATGGTTTTCGCAACTTTATTGCTGGCATTGGTAGGATCCGCAACTATTTCGGAAGCAGTTCCGCCAAAATCGGTAAGTCCGTAGTTAACCAGGGGATCCTCGAAAGTAACGGGCAGGGTAACCGGATTGCCGGCGCTCCCACCACCTATTGCGGGACCTTCCACATCATCAAAATAGAAAGTGTGATCGGTTGTAGCAGAAAAATCCATAAAAAGTACGATTTTGTCATACGTTGCTGCGGGTGCAGAAGTAAAATTAAATGTCAATAGCACCCACTGATTAGGGGTTGTTATTGGCTGACTGATCTCGGTAAAAACAGCACTGTTGGCTTTGTCTTCGAGTTTAAAAAGCACATTGCAAGCTACTGGTGACCATACTTTGACATAAAACTTTTTATTGGTAGTAAAATCAATTTTACCGCTAAGTTCGGCAAAAACATGTGCCCATTGTTCTCCTGAGCGCACCCATTTACCAACATTGGCGCTGGTGTTAATTCCACCGGAATTTGGGTTAGCTACTACGGTAGGGGGATTCGGCCAACCACTGAATGGCACGTTCTGATTTCCGTCGAAATCGTTGTAGATGTATTGGGCATTGAGGTTTGCCACAATCAGCATCATTGCTAAAAAGCATAAAGGTGTTTTCATGTTTGTTGTTTTTAATTGTTAATTGATTAATTGATTAGAAGGATTTTCATTTATATAATTGCTCTATTTTCAAAAAAATGCGTTCAGAGTGTTCGCAGCACTTTTGCCTGTTGTTGTTCTATCATTTTGATTGCATCAATTGTAACACTTCTTTATTTTCCCGATCCTACTTGATTTCGTTTTGAATTCACCGACTTTCGATCAGTGATTTGCGTAGAGAAATTTGAATTATTATTGCTCGTTTTCCCTTCGTGCATCCAATTCCTGTTTCATTAGGGTAGTGGTTTTGG
>JBMOHZ010000549.1:0-1584 GCA_049317585.1 Paludibacter sp. | reverse complement strand
TATGGCAACTTTCAAATCCCTAACATTTGGGAAAATTTCAGGCAAATATGGCGATGCGCTTGCCACGCAATCAAAAGCTACAGGTAAAAATTATTTACGTGCAGCATGTGTTCCAACCAACCCTCGTACCGATAAGCAGGTAGCTCACAGGGCTAAATTCGGGTATATCAATTCGGTCCTTCGGCCTTTTTATCCCGTATTTAAAGCCAACTTTGGTGGTAATCAGGGTATCAGATATGCAATTAACAAGGCGTTTAAAGATGCTATTGTTGGCGAATATCCTGATTATAGCATCGATATAACGAAACTTATCTTTGCTGAAGGTACAATTTACACGGTCGAAACTGTGACTGCCGAAAAAGCAGCTCCCTGTAAAGTGAAAATTGAATGGGATACAACAAATTTAGCTGGGAATGTTCCAACTGCATTGGCTGGTTTTGTGTTTTACAACGAACTAAGTGATAAAGCATTAACAGTCACAAGTGATGTGATGCACTCAGTAGGTACTGTAACGATCGATATGCCCGCTATATGGAACGGCGCAACAATTCATTGTTGGATATATTTCAGTTCCGACAATGGTATGCGCTTTTCAAACAGCCAGTATATCAACAGCGTAGAATTGTAAAATACGCAAAAAAAAATCACCCCGCAACGCGGCAATTTTTACTTGCTTTGTTGCGGGGTGTAATTTTTTACTATTTAAGGATATCCTATTGTTTCAACAATTTCAAATTTACAATTTTTGATTTCAATTGCAATTGTAAAATATAGCATCCTGCGCTCAATGCTTCCAAATTGATATACTGCATTGGTTTATTATTCGACATAACTTGCTGTCCTGACAATTGATAGATAGCCAATGATTGTACGTTTTCGGGGTGCAAAAGCTCAAGATCGCTTTTTACAGAAGTTGATCGCAAAAAAGAGGAAGCATTCATTTCAATTTCGAGCAAAGTAGTTAAACCCTCCACTTGAAGTGACGTTTTGGCGCTTAAAGCTCCATGTTCCGATACAGCCATAATTTCATAAGTATCATTGCTTGCGGTTAACGATGTAGCGGTTGTTTGTTGTAAAAATGCATCATCTTTAAGTATTATATAGCAAATAGCGCCTTCAGTAGCATCCCAACTCAAGGTATTGGTGTTTAAACTTAAATTGGCAGGCGCCGATGTTTGTTCTGTTTTTAAAGATGCGTCCCACGAATCGCCTCCTCCTAATACATTGGCAAGCGTATAATCGGCTGCTTGTTGTGCTGTAAGTACTGCCGTTGGGCTATTGCCTGTAATTGTATTGCTATTTCCATCAACATATGAATATGCTGTGTTTCTGCTCGTTAAAACCACCGGATTGTTGGATGCATTTACGGTATTGTATTCAGCAAAAAGTGCTGGAATGGTACTCATATTTCCCCATGCGCCAGCCGAAGCTAAAATATTCATTTTGGTATTCAGATAAACAGCACGAGGCGAGTTTTGCCATGGTCGGCCCAGATTGTAAATACCGTCCTGCGAACTAGCTCCATCTATCGTGCAATTATTAAAAACATAGCCATAAACATTACCAGTGGTGGTCGAAGGTGCT
>JBMOHZ010000548.1:0-1588 GCA_049317585.1 Paludibacter sp. | reverse complement strand
TCAGCTCCACTATCAGTAGCTATTGGCGATTTTAATGGCGATGGCAAGCAAGATATTGCTACTGCAAACAATGCTGTAAACAACTTTGGTTTAAGTTCCGTTTCCATCCGCTTGGGCGATGGCCTGGGTGGCTTTAGTGGTAATACCGAGGTTGCGGTTGGATTATATTCAAATTCAGTAGCCATAGGCGATTTTAACGGCGATGGCAAACAAGATATTGCTTCGGCAAATGGTAACGATGTTTCCATTCGCTTGGGCGATGGCTTGGGTGGCTTTAGTGGCTTTAGTGGCAGCACCGATATTGCTTTCGCAGGTTTCAATTACTCATTAGGTATAGGTGATTTTAATGGCGATGGCAGGCAAGATTTTGTTACTGCAAACTATAATTTTGGTACAGTCTCCATTCGTTTTGGAGGTATTGCAGCAATAAATTTAAAGGGAAATTCAGTAGATATTGTATCAGGTGATATAACTCCTTCGACTGCGGATAATACTGATTTTGGTACTGTGCTCCTGAATACGCCCAAATCCAAAACCTATACCATTCAAAACACAGGTACAAGTCTTCTTACCATAAATACCATAGAAATAAGTGGGGCCGATTCAGCTTTATTTACAAAAAGTTCGTTTTTATATCTCCCGATACCAATACCGGCTGGTGCTTCTGCCACTTTTACGCTAACCTTTAAGTCTACTACTGTTGGCACAAAAACAGCAATTGTTACAATCAATAATGATGACTGTGATGAGCGAGCCTATACTTTTGCTGTTCAAGCAACTGTTCCTTTTTTGATCATTTTTGATGCCAATGGTGGAACAGGAACGATGGCCGCTCAAACGATTGCCTACAACGCTTCTGTGAATTTAACTTCTAATGCGTTCACCCGCACGGGTTATACCTTTGCCGGCTGGGCAACCACAAGCACAGGTGCGGTAGCTTATACTGATGGGGCAAGTTATACGATGAGCATAGCAGCCAATGATACCTTATACGCCCAGTGGACGCTGGGTACCGTTCCTGTAAACTTCATCAGCATAACGGCCAGTAGAAAAACAACGGCTGCTTTAGTGAACTGGAAAGTAGGGAATGAATTAAATATTCATCACTACGAAGTAGAAAGATCAACGGATGGCAGAAACTTTGTAAAAGCTGGAAGCGTAGTAGCCACAGGCATTACAGACTATAGCTTCTTGGATATAAATGCGCCTGCTATTACTTTGTTCTATCGTGTTAAGAGTGTAGAAAACACAGGCGAAAGCAAATACAGTGCAGTAGCTAAACTGTATGCTGAAAAAACAACCCCTGGTTATTTGGTGGCTCCTAATCCGATTGTTGGTAGGGAAATAAATGTTCAGTTTAAAAACCAACCGGCCGGAAAATACCAGCTCAAATTGTTTAACAATGCCGGTCAGCAAATACAAAGCAACAACCTAAATCATGCGGGTGGTAATGGTACACAAACCATTCAAATACCGGCAGGACTTGCAAGAGGTGCTTATCAGTTAGAAATAATTTCAGCAGATAAAACAAGTAGTACGGTATCTATATTTATTAACAACAAATAATACTATTCATCAGCGCAAAGTT
>JBMOHZ010000547.1:0-1594 GCA_049317585.1 Paludibacter sp. | reverse complement strand
GCCGGTGCTGTTGAAGCCATTGCAAATATATTATCGCTTGTAAACGATATTGTTCCTCCAACAATCAACTTTACCGAAGGTGACGAAGATGAACAAATCGACAATAAACTGAATTTTACATTTAACAAAGCACAAAAACGAGTTATCAATGCCGCTTTGTCGAACACATTTGGCTTCGGCGGACACAATGCTAGCGTTATTGTGAAGAAATATGTTCGTTAAACTGTGATTAAAACAGTCATACTAAAATTTAGGCTCTTTTCGAAATCTCGAAGAGAGCCTTATTTATTATTTCGAAATGTACTTGGTTTTTATCCTTATAAAATTGAGTATTACCAACTTGCTATGCTGCATCGATCGGCGTCGGTACCTACCGATAATGGCATAATGCTTAGCAATGAACGATTGGAATTTTTAGGCGATGCCGTGCTTAACTCGGTAGTTACCGACATACTTTATCGCCGATACGAGCATCAACGCGAAGGTTTCCTGACTAACACACGATCAAAAATTGTAAAGCGCGAATCGCTTAACAAACTGGCACTCGAAATTGGGTTAGACAAACTTATGTTAGCTGGCAAAAATGTAAATAAAACAGGCAATACCAATATGTTAGGCAATGCTCTTGAAGCATTATTGGGTGCCATTTACCTGGATTATGGTTACAAAAAATGCAAGAACTTTGTAGAACATCACCTCTTGAAAAATTTTATTGATGTAGATGAATTAATTCTAGCCGAAGTGAATTTCAAGTCGAAATTGATTGAATGGTGTCAGAAAAACAGGCTTACAATTGATTTTGTATTACTAAGCGAAGAACTCAGCTCAGCAAACAACCACCTATTTCATACCCAAATTAGTATCGACAACCAAATAATTTGCGATGCCACTGGTCGTAGCAAAAAAGAATCGCACCAACATGCAGCGATGAAGGCCTTGGAGATAGTTGAGAAAAGGGAAAATTAATTATTGCTTTCTAACTCAGGAATTAAATCCCTGCATTCGTAGTGCGTTTCCTTAATAATCTGCGCCAAGGTTTTGGCCGCCAACATTTCGTGGATATTAACCCTGAATTCGTTCCAAAAATTACAACCCTTGCAGTCGTGTGATGATCTATCGCAATAACTAAGGTTATTGATGCATTCTACAACATTGATATGCTCGAATGCTGTGTAAATATCCAGCATCGAAATATCCTCCGCAGGTTTTGAGAGGATATAACCACTTCCTTTACCTCTCGAATTGGAAATCAAGTTCTTAAGTTTTAATGCCAAAATAATAGGGTCAAGATATTTTAATGAAATATTTTGATTTTTTGCAATATCTTTTTGAAGTATTCCGTCCTTATCTGTTGCAGTTGCTATTTCAATCATTGTACGTAAACCATACCTGATTTTTGAATTTACTTTCATAGTTTTTGCTATTTTTATTTGCAAAATTAGTTCTTTTTTTTTGAGGAATGACATTTTAATGCAAAAATTCTATTCATATAGAAAATTTGCATTTTAGTTTATTATTGTATGCTATTATTACTTCTTAGTCATTCGTTTACGTTCATTTTCGTCCAAGTAAATCTTGCGTAGACGAATTTTTG
>JBMOHZ010000546.1:0-1600 GCA_049317585.1 Paludibacter sp. | reverse complement strand
ACCAGCCGGTAAAGTTTTAAAATCAGGTGTATATGAATTTAAAGGTGCATTGGCAATTAAAATGACTGATTTTAAAATGAAACCACCAACTGCCATGATGGGAATGATGAAGGTAGGCGATGGAATTACTCTTAAATACAATGTGGTATTCGAAGCTCAATAAGCTAAATTGTTGACAAACAATAAATAGTCTCATAATAAATAATCAAAATATTTTTCAACTAACAATTAAAATTAAAACAAAATGAAGAAATCAATTTTTACGATGGCAGTTGCTCTATTAGTTAGTAGCATAATGTTCGGTCAATTCCGCGATGGCGGTAAAAATGGTGTTAATGTTTTTGAACCAAAAACACAAACGGAATTCACTGGAATTAAAACTTCTATTGGTGGTGGTTTTACCCAATCGTATCAAGCTTTAAGCCACAGTAATTCAGATGGTCTTACAGGTTTAAATCCTCGTTATGTTGCTGGTGTAGATCAAAACAAACTTATTGGTTTGGTATCAGGATTCAATCTTGCTTCAGCAAATTTAGCACTAAAAACTCAATTGGCAGATGGAGTAGCATTAAACATGGAACTTTATTTGGCTTCACGTCACCACAACGAAACATGGGTAAAAGGTGGATTTATTCAATTCGACAAATTGCCATTCTTGAAAATGGATTTTGTTGACAATATTATGAAATACACTACCATTAAAGTTGGTCAAATGGAAGTAAACTACGGTGACGCTCACTTCCGTCGTTCGGATGGTGGTAATTCAATTTACAATCCATTTGTAGAAAACTACATTATGGATGAGTTTGCTACTGAAGTTGGAACTGAAGTTGATGTAAACTATAATGGTTTTGTAGGCGTAGCAGGTGTTACTTCTGGAAAATTAAACAGTAATATTGTAGAAGGTGTACCAGTTACAGGTGCAACTGATGGCATTCACAAACCAGCATTTTTAGGAAAATTAGGCTACGACAAACAATTGAACGAAGATCTTCGCGTGCGTTTAACGGGTTCGGTTTACTATACTGCAGGCTCGTTAGGACAAACATTATTTGGTGGCGACCGTACAGGTTCGCATTATTATGGTGTAATGGAAAATGTAGCTCCAAGTACTTCAAATGCATTTACAGGACGTGTTAACCCAGGTTTATCTGATAAAGTAACCACTATTATGGGTAACTTATTTGTGAAATACAAAGGAATTGAATGGTTCACGACTTATGAAACAGCAAATGGTAGAGCAAAAGACGAAATTACAGGCGAACGTAATGCAAATCAACTTGCTACCGATTTGGTATATCGTTTTGGTAAAGATGAAAACTTCTGGGTGGGAGTACGTTACAATACTTTAGCTGCTAAATTGCCAGCAACAAAAGCTGTGGCAGCAGTTGCTGCAACTCCAGTTTCAGTAACTCAAACCGACCCACATAAAAACGAAACAACAGCTGTAGCTGCACTTGCACCTTACAATGTAGGTGTTAGCCGTTTGGCAGTAAGTGCTGGTTGGTTTGTAACCAAAAATGTTATGGCAAAATTGGAATATACTAACCAAGATTACGACTATAAAAATGCTCCTTTAAGCATTTTGAATGGTGGAAAT
>JBMOHZ010000545.1:0-1600 GCA_049317585.1 Paludibacter sp. | reverse complement strand
AATTGAAACGAGCTGAAGTTGCTCTAATTGAAAGTGAACTATTTTTCAAAGAATCACAACGGGCTGCAGGCATTGGTTCATATAAATTAGATATTCATAGTGGTATTTGGACATCATCAGAAGTTTTAGATAAAATATTTGGTATTGATTCTACCTTTGTTCGAACTGTTCCAGGTTCGGTTGATATTATTTTTGAAGATGACCGCGAAATGATGAAAAACCATTTTGGGGTTGATGTGTTAGAAAAAAAAATGCCATTCGACAAAGAATATAGAATCAAACGGATTTCAAATAACGAAATAAGATGGGTACATGGTTTAGGTAAACTTGTTTTTGATGAAAAAAAACAAATTATTACTATGCATGGAACAATTCAGGATATTACCGAGCGTAAAGCATTAGAAAATGTTGGTAAATTTCTGATTACATGTGGAATAGCTGGTTCGGGAGAAGATTTTTTTGAATCGTTGGCTAAGTATTTATCTCAAAGTCTGGAGATGGAATATGTATGTATCGACACACTCGATGGCGATGGATTAACTGCTCATACATTAGCTATTTACAATTATGGTAAATTTGATACTAACGTATCGTACACGCTAAAAGAAACGCCTTGTGGCGATGTGGTTGGAAAAACAATCTGCTGTTTTCCACAAAATGTTTGTAATTTGTTTCCTAACGATAAAGCATTGCAAGAACTAAATGCCGAAAGTTATGTAGGAACTACGCTTTGGAGTTTTGATGGTAAACCTATTGGATTAATAGCAATTATCGGAAGCAAGCCTCTTAAAAACACTAATTTGGCTGAAAACATATTACGGTTGGTATCTGTTAGAGCGTCTGGCGAATTAGAACGCAATAAAGCGGAGCAAGCATTACGCAAAAAAATTGATGAACTCAATTATATGAATAAATTTATGGTAAACCGCGAAGTGCGTATGGCCGAAATGAAAAAAGAAATAAACGAAATGCTTGTAAGTGTAGGTAAAGAAAAACGGTATCTTTAATTGTTGATAGCTGTTGAAAACTGTTGAAAAATACCTCACATAAATATTATAACTAAAGTTGCACAATTGATATTACAAATGTATTACATTAAAAATTGGATTAACCTCATAAGTTAGTCCTTTTTTTTATCAAACTTTTTAACCCCTTTTATACAGTTATTAGCATGGTGTTTCGGTAAAAGTTTCTAACTTTGCAGTTATTAACAGCATGTTGATAAAGTTTGTAAATATGTAATTATCAGAACAAATTTGAATAAAACAATGTTGATAGAAAGTACTGATAGTTTAATAACAAATTATACAAGTTTTTTCGAAATATTTTATCAACAAAACTAACACCCTATTATTATATTCATAAAAGTTTTTTGTAAAAAATAAAAAAGAATATTTATAATAGTTTGTTTGAAAACATCAAACTTTTCAAACATCAAACTTTTCAAACAAATGAATAAAACAGAACTCGTTTCAGAGATAACACGTCTCAAAGCCGAAAAAAATGCCGTCGTCATGGCTCACTACTACCAAATGGGCGATATACAGGATATTGCCGATGTGGTAGGCGATAGTTTAGCGCTGGCGCAACAAGCAGCTAA
>JBMOHZ010000544.1:0-1600 GCA_049317585.1 Paludibacter sp. | reverse complement strand
CTGGAAAAAATATTGAAGTATTGGTTGAAAATTCCACCATCTATGGGAATGATTCAAAGCAGATTGGAAATGGTATTTATGTAAAGAATGTAATTCTGACTGCAGCAGGTACTGGATTTGGAACTACCAATTGTGCTGCGAAACTAACTGTTAATCATTGTACAATAGCCAATAATATTTCAAGTAGAACTTCTACTCAATCATATGGTATCACCTTTGATAGTGGTGGTACAGGCAAAACTGTTTTTTCAATGAATAATAGTATTGTTATGGGTAACTATTGCACTGTCGATGCGTTGAATACTGCTGCAACCACTACCTCTAATCAAATTTCAGCAGCATCAACATTTGATAATATTACAGGTTGCATAACCAATAGCATTACAAAGGGAGGTTCATTTACAGGACTTGACGGTTATAATGTCAAAAACGGAGGTGCTTCACCTTATGACTACACAGGCCTTGCTTTCGATTCAGGGTTATCTTCCGATTCAATTCCTGTATTGAAAATTGGAGCAGGAAGCAGCGCCATTGGTTTTGTAACAAATAATACTTTAACTGCATTAACTACAGACCAACTTGGAAATTCAAGAGTAGCAAATACCGATGCTGGTGCTTACGAATCCATGATAGTAGACATAGCTACAGGGATTGCTAGCGTACAAAATTACAATGTGTATCTGAAGACGAATCCTGTTGCCGAAACATTATTATTGGAGGGTAATAACATCTCGCAAATTTGCATTTACAATGCTTTGGGCCAAAAAATGATTCAATCTTCCTATCTGAATGGAGTAAATGTGAGCAAACTCCAAAGCGGTGTTTATTTTGCCATTGTAAAAAGTGACGATACGAAAACGAATACCATTCGTTTTATCAAACAATAAATTCCAAAATTGGGTTTGTGGATTTTAGCTTTTAGAGCACAATTTCCCTAGATACATGTTAAACTCAAAACAGAAAATATTTATAACATATTGTATTACAACGATAAAAGTAAATTCAAAAAACACTTATGAAAAAACTACTATTTTTAGCCGCAGTTGTATTATTTACAACACAAGCATTTTCAGGAACAACCATCACTGTAAGGACAGATGGTTCAGGTAATTATCTCACTATAGCTGAAGCAATAGCAGCTTCGGCAGATGGAGATATAATCGATGTATTAGGAACTTTTACCGAAAGCGGATTAACAGTTACCAAGGGCATCACCATTCAGGGGCATGGATTCGCAAATACCATTGTGCAAGGAAATTCGACAACACCTACTTTGAGCAACTATGCTACTTTAACACGAAATAGTGTTTTCTACATTAATAACAGTGGTGGAAATTCGAATATTAATGTAACATTAAAAAATATGACTATTAAAAATGGTGTGTCAGCAACTCCTACCGCTCGAGCAGGAGGTCTTACTATCAGCAAAATTACAGGTCTTGTAACACTTTCTGGGTTAAAAATTGTCGATAACTATGGTTACGCTAGTTCAGGTGCTAGTGCAGCAGGTGGATTAATCTGTGTTGGATCGAATTTAAATATCGATCATTGTTGGATTACCGGCAATACTGCATCCGATGTTTCTTCCTGCGGTGGTGGT
>JBMOHZ010000543.1:0-1605 GCA_049317585.1 Paludibacter sp. | reverse complement strand
TTCAAAGTAGAAAGGCAAATGGTGGAGATGATGCATTGGAAGGACGTATTTTAAGCATTGTTTTTCTGATTGACGAATTGCAAATCAAAAAAGTGGATAAAAATCTCAAATCCAATGAAAGTACAATTGCCGATTTATTGATAGATAATTTGAATGTAAATTCGGATGAGTTTCGCAATAAAATAAAAGCTTTAATCAAAAAATTGGTGGTTGAAAATGTTCTTATTCAAATCAACGATGAGGTAAAACTGCAAACCAAAGTCAGTGCCGAATGGGAAAAAGAATATACCAAGCAAGTTGTAAAAATCAAAGATAATGGCGATGACCTAATTCAAGGTTTTCGGAAAGAAAAAATGGTGGGTTTCTTTAAAGAAAAAACCAAAACCATTCTGGTAAAACAGGGTAACTCAAAAGAAGTGAGAGCTTTTGAACTTTGGGATAAAACTACTTTCCCCAATACCGATCATAAATTGAACCTTTGGATGCGCGATGGTTGGGACGAAAATGATGTAACTATTTTGAATGAAATACGTGCAGCTGGAAACGATGCGCCATTGGCTTATGTTTATGTAAAAAAACTCCGTGACGCTGAGCTGAAAGAGGATATTGTGAAACATTTGGCTGCCGAACTGACTATAAACGCCATGGGTGTACAAAACACGCCCGAAGGTGAACAAGCCAAGAAGAGTATGGAAACTCGCTTGCGTAATGCTAAAGTTTCAATCGAAGACCTTATTGAACGTATTTGTAATCAGGCAACAGTATATTTGGGTGGTGGTAGCACTGTAGATATAGGAGCGGTAAAAGAAAATATTGAATCGGCATTACACAGTATAGCCGACAGACAATTTCCTGAATTTAAAAGCAAAGCCGATGCCATTGGTTGGGGACAAGCACTTAACAAAGCACTTGCAGGACAACCGGATGCCTTGAATGCAATTGGTTTTGCAGGTGAAATTTTTGCACACCCTGTGGCTACAGAGATTTTGCGATTTATGGGTAACGCCAGCAAACAAGGTAAAGAAATTCGTAACAACTTCGATAAATCGCCTTATGGGTGGAGTCAGGATGCTGTTGATACCATAATTGTGCTACTCAAAAACAGCCAATACATTTCGTGCAACGAAACAAGTTTGATAGTAGCTAAAATAAACAATGCTACTTTCAAAAAAGAAATTCACACCTTGGGTGCTAAAGATAAAATTGCCATTAAACAATTGTTTCAAAGTGCCGAAATTTCATGCCCTGCTACCCAAGAAATTTTCTCGCTCTCTAATACTTTTTTGGATAAGCTAAAAAAATTAGCGGAACAAATTAGTGGTGATGCTCCACGTCCTGAGCCTGTTAATATCAATTTCTTAAAGGAAATTGAAAACAAAGAAGGCAACGAAAGATTACTGGCCATTTTGGAGCAAAAAGCCGACTTGCAAGCAAAATATGCCGACTGGACTATAAAAGCCAACATGGTGAAAGCCCGAGAACCGCAATGGAATTTATTGCGTGAATTATCCAACTTCAGCACTTCCAGCGACGATATGGAATTGCTTATAGCTGAGATTAATGCCATTCGCGAGAATAGATTATTGCTGCAAGAGCCCGACCTCA
>JBMOHZ010000542.1:0-1607 GCA_049317585.1 Paludibacter sp. | reverse complement strand
GTAATTCAGAGATTTTTGTATTCGAAGGATCGTATTCGGAGTACGAAGAAAACAAAAAACGCAGACTAGGCGATGAAGGACCGAAACGCATTCGGTATAAGAAACTTATTGTATAAATCAGCAAGGAATATATTGACAAAAAACCGAATTGTGCACGTTACAGTTCGGTTTTTTTGTGCAGCACCGCCTTTTTATGTATATTTGCATTATAAAAATACATTTACAAGTAAACAAATCAACTAATATTTAAAAAATGGAAGAAGAAAAGATAACGGGACTTCCCGAAAATGCATCGCGCGAGTTACTTGATGGCGAAGAATATAAACCACTACTTTCGGCCGACAAAAACTACCCCGAAACAAATTTACGTTCAGTAGGTTGGGGTTTATTTATGGCGGTTTTATTTTCGGCAGCTGCTGCTTATCTTGGTCTAAAAATTGGGCAGGTATTCGAAGCAGCAATTCCAATTGCCATTATTGCAGTAGGTTTATCAAGTGCATCGAAACGCAAAGGTGCATTGGGCGAAAACGTTATAATTCAATCTATTGGAGCTAGTTCAGGAGTTGTAGTAGCAGGAGCAATTTTCACCTTACCAGCCTTGTATATTTTACAAGCAAAATATCCTAATATTACGGTAAGTTTTATGCAAGTATTCCTAAGCTCACTGTTAGGAGGTATTTTAGGCATCTTATTTATGATACCTTTCCGCAAATATTTTGTTTCGGACATGCATGGTAAATATCCTTTCCCCGAAGCAACTGCTACTACACAAGTATTAGTCTCGGGCGAAAAAGGCGGCGACCAAGCCAAACCTTTAATTATGGCGGGCGTAATTGGAGGTTTATACGATTTTGTAATTGCAACCTTTGGCGCTTGGAGCGAAACATTTACAACGCGGGTTTTACCCTATGGCGAACAGTTAGCTGACAAGACAAAACTGGTATTTAAAAACAATTTAGGAGCAGCAGTTCTTGGTTTGGGCTATATTATTGGCTTTAAATATTCAGCTATTATTGTTGCTGGTTCGGCATTGGTTTGGTTTGTAATAGTACCTTTTTTGCCATTACTTGGCGACAATATTATTCACATATTAAATCCTAATTTCACACAAGCACTCAGCGATGTAGCACCCGAAGTAATTTTCAAAGAGTTTGCTCGTCACATTGGGATTGGTGGCATTGCCATGGCAGGTGTAATTGGCATAATTCGTTCATGGAGTATTATTAAAGGAGCAGTTGGGTTGGCATCTAAAGAATTTAAAAGCAAAGGTACTGCAACTAATGAACTAGTGAAACGCACCCAACGCGATTTACCCATGAAAATCATCACTATCGGAGTGGCCATTGCTTTGATTTCTACATTTCTGTTTTTCTACTTTGGAGTTGTAAACTTCAACTTATTGCATGCTGTAGTTGGCATAATTGTAGTGGCAGTTATTGCATTTCTATTTACCACTGTAGCGGCAAATGCCATTGCCATTGTAGGCACGAATCCAGTATCGGGTATGACTTTAATGACGCTAATACTATCATCGGTAGTAATGGTAGCTGTAGGATTAAAAGGCGAAGCAGGTATGGTAGCAGCGCTTGTAATTGGAGGTGTGGTTT
>JBMOHZ010000541.1:0-1609 GCA_049317585.1 Paludibacter sp. | reverse complement strand
TTTTCCCAAAGCATAATAATGTGTCAGCGTAATTTTATGCCATTGTCCATCGTTTACGGCAGTTGAGCTTGTAATTGTTGTTCCCGAAGGCGATGTATATGATAGCATTCCATTTGCTTCGATACGTAAAACTCCTTGCGCATTATTGCTTGTAAATGTAGCAATTGCGCCAGTAGTCGTGGTTCGCACATCAATAACCTGCGTAAACGAATGTAGTGTGTTTTCGGGTGTAATTTTAAAATTATCAGTAGTAACCGAAGTCCCAACACTTAACCACGAATTACCGTTTTGCTTTACAGGTTGCGGTTTTCCGGCAGCCAAAGCATCGAAAAGCGAAGGCACAATGGTAAGGAAAAACTCAATATGTCCGTCGGTATTCGGGTGAGCCGCATCCATTACATAGCCAGTAACCCATTTGCCTGTTTCGTCATCGTCGGCACCCAGAAAATTATAACTTGGCACATCCCACTGGTGAATTAACTGGTTCATTTGGTTAACGTAATTATATTCTACTGATGTGTAACCTCCATTGGCATAACAATTTGCTACAATGGGAATTTTTCCAGCCGCACGGGCTTTGTTAATGAGCAACTGCATGTTGTTTTTAAACTGGTCGAACTTAGGTTGTCCACCACCAATAATGCCTTCGTTACCAAGCGACAGAGCATATACCACGTATTTGCTGTTGTCGTTTAACAAGTCCGATTCCCAGCGATTGAGCAAATCGGGCGTGGCATTTCCACCTATTGAAATATTAGAAATAGACCAGTTTGCTCCCAAATTGGAGGTAAAGCGTTGTGCTAATAATTGGTTATAACGATAAGCATAACCCTGATTATTGGTAGCTCCCCAACCAAACGAAACCGACGAGCCCATTTGCGAAATGCGCAACGGATTTATGGGATAAATTTTATAGGTGCTTGTAGCTAAATTTACACGAATAAGCACTTCGCCCGAAACTGCGGGAGTAATTTCAGTTCCATTTTGAGCAATTGTTCCTGCACTAGCCCCCATGCCATACACCAACGGATTTTGATCGGTTTTTGAAGATATAAACTGAAGTGTCCCTGCGGCACTTAGCGTTGTATTTATTTCAAAAAGTCCTGTTACATAATCGGTAGTTGTGCCCATTACTTTTGTCAAAGTCAGTGCATTGGCAGCACTTGTTCCCGCTTGAGTTGCCGAACCAATGAGGTACAATTCGGAAATCTGATTGCTTATGGTAATTTGTTTGGATGCGCTTATGGTTTGTGTGTTTTGGAGAAACGAAGCACTAACAGTAACCACACCATTCTTTTTGGGAGTAAGCAAACCCGTAGAACTTATAGTGGCAATACTGCTATCATCCACCGACCAGTTAATTGTACGAGGCGTAGCGTTGGAAGGCGTATAAACAACTGATAGTTGCGAAGTGGCACCCAACGAAGTAATGTCATTACCTGAAATAGAAATGGAAGTGGCATCCACATTGGCATCAGTAAAAGGGACACTAAAAGTTGCCGTTTCAATTTTACCAATCTTGTCTTTTAACTTCATCCAAAACCCAGCAGTCTGAATCTCAGAAACCGTTTTACTGAAATATTGAATAGGCGTAAGTGTTATCGACCAA
>JBMOHZ010000540.1:0-1627 GCA_049317585.1 Paludibacter sp. | reverse complement strand
AACCAAGTAATGGATTGTATAATAAATTAATTGCTTTGTGGCAAAGTCATGGTTTGTATTACAATCAGGGTGCAAAAAAATGGCTTTGGCAGCGTGCTAAATTGTTTCAAACGGTGGAAGATTTGTATACACAATCCTTTGTTTTGCCCTATTTAGTTCCTATGCTCGAAAATGCAGGTGCTAACCTAATGCTTCCACGTGAGCGCGACACACAACGCTTTGAACTTATTATTGATAATGATAATACCGAAAGTGAGAGTCGATACCACGAAAATACCGACATTAAAAACTGGAATATCAAAGAGCCAGGTTTTGCACACACCAAATTGGAATATCTGCAAGGTGAAAATCCATTTACAATGGGAACATACAAAGAGGCCGAATGTATTGATAATTTGGATGAATTGAGTTATACAGAGTGGATTCCGGCAATACCCGAAAAAGGCAAATATGCCGTTTATGTGTCCTATAAATCGGTACGAAACAGTGCACCAGATGCGCGTTATACAGTTTATCACAAAGGAGGTAAAACCGATTTTAAAATTAATCAAACTATGGGTGGCGGCACCTGGATTTATTTGGGCAGATTTATGTTTGATAAAGGTCGAAATAATCATTATAAAGTAGTTTTGTCCAATTACAGTTCGATGGATAATAAAGTAGTAACTGCCGATGCTGTAAAAATTGGAGGAGGTATGGGCAATATTGCTCGTATGCCCAATGTGCAAGGAATACTGCCGAATCAGAAAAGCTCTGATACAACAAAAATGGCTGAGTTAACTGCACCAATAGAGCTTATAAAACCTCAAATTAGTAATTATCCTCGCTATACCGAAGGAGCTCGATATTGGTTACAATGGGCTGGTATGCCTGATAGTATTTACAGTCGAAGTAAAGGAAAAAATGATTATACCGACGATTATCAATCGCGTGGCATTTGGGTCAATTATTTGGCTGGTGGCTCATCCGTTTTACCCAATAGGCAAGGTTTAAATATGCCTATCGACATGGCTTTTGCATTTCACAGCGATGCTGGAACTACTATAAACGACTCTATTATAGGTACTTTGAGTATTTGCACAGTTACTAATGCCGACGGAAAAACTACATTCGAAAATGGACAATCTCGTTGGGCCTCGCGCGATTTAGCCGATATAATTCAAACACAAATTACCGATGATGTGCGCAAAAACTTTGCTCCCGAATGGGTTCGACGTGGTTTGTGGAATAAAAACTACAGCGAATCCCGTTCGCCAGAAGTGCCTGTAATGCTATTGGAATTGCTTTCGCACCAAAATTTTGCAGATATGCGTTACGGTCTCGACCCTCGATTTCGATTTGTGGTAAGTCGTGCTATTTACAAAGGGATATTACGTTATATGTATGCTGATTCAAAGCAATATGTTGTACAACCGTTACCTGTGCAAAAATTCAGTTGTCAATTTAAAACTAAAAACTCCATTCAACTCAGTTGGAATGCCACTATTGATAGTATTGAACCTACAGCAGTTCCCGAAAAATACATTCTTTACACCCGAATTGATGATGGCGATTTTAATAACGGACAAGTTATAAATGATATTAAAACAACAGTAGACATTCAATCTGGAAAAATTTACAGCTTTAA
>JBMOHZ010000539.1:0-1628 GCA_049317585.1 Paludibacter sp. | reverse complement strand
CAAGTACTTGTGAATGTGCCTCTAAATAGGCAAATCCAAAATCCATTGCCGCAGGGTCGTTGATGGTATTCGCTACAAAAAATGTGCGACCCGACTCTAAATTAATGAATGTCTTCGATGTGCCATTGATTAGTCCGTCGTAAAGTACAATTGCCATAAAACGCGAAACATCTAAATAAGCATTTATTTGATGTGTTTTAAATTGGCGGTTATTGTCTTCCACATAAATTGAATAACGGATATCGTCCTGAATATTTTTGATAGTATCCACCAGTGTCCATGTTGTTCCATTTAGATTTTCAACCTTCGACAAAATTACTGGTGCTTGTTGATTAACACCTAATCCTTGATATCTCGAGAATTCAATTTTCGAAATCCCATTGGGCGAAGTAACTTCAAATTTATAAACGATAGTATCGCCTAACTGAAAGGTTTTTTCGGTAGCATCCAAGACTTGTCCTTTTTTGGCAATTTCGGCATTTATTACTATTGGATTTTCAAGGTCTGCCTGGCTACAACCAATCCAGCCGAAAATAGGCAAAAGGATTAAAAAAAATCTTATCTTGTTCATAATCTATTGATTATATTATTATTTTTAAACTTATCAATTCCCATTTATGCATTTTGAATTATGCATTATGAATTATTTTCTTACCACCAATTTTGAGTCCAACTTGGGTAAAGATACATTTCGGAATAAGGGATTGGGAAATGCTCCATTCCAGCCAAAAATTTACGGGTTTCAACCACATAGTTTGTATCGTAGGTTTTAACCGCATTGGTTAAGGTAATATTTACACCCCTAAGCGGTAAGTTTTCCGTCGTATTTGCAATTAACCACCGACGTACATCCCAGAACCGATGACCCTCGAAAGCCAATTCCATCTGACGCTCGCGACGTATAATCTCATTTGTGAGCGTACCTGTGAGTGCCGTATTTCCAGTGTTTTTTCCAGCTCTGAGGCGTACAATATTAATAGCTTCCAATGCATTCAAATCCGTACCGATAATATATCCCTTTTTGGTATTTCCATAAGCGTTAAACATGGCTTCGGCATAATTCAATAACACCTCAGAATAACGGAAAATATACCAAACATGTGGCGTATTTGTTCCTATTGGTAAAGTAACGGAATCTTGTACAAATTTTTTAAGGTAGTATCCGGTTGAAGTTGAATTCTTTTCGCCAATTCCATCTTTTCCTCCTCTATAACTCTCAATAGCACTGCCATTTACAGTTTCGCCATCGCGATAAATTGTTTGTGAAAAACGATAATCTTTATTGGCAAATGGAGTAGTAGCAGTATAAGTTGGCAAATTATATGCATCTGCTAAGTTCTGCGACGGACATGTGGCATTGGAGCATACACCGTTCACATTCACATATTTAGGGAGTCCTCCTTTCGGATAATTCCATGTTTCCATGAGGTTATTATCCAAAATATCTACTCTATTATCCAAAATATTCTCGGTATTTGCCACTGTTCTGTCAAACTGAAGTTTGCGATAACTGATATCAACGCTGTAAATACCCGAATTGATAATGGCTGCAGCTGCTTTGGCGGCACTATCGCAATAAGCTGTATTATAAGCACCATCGTTATAAAGTGGACTAGCGGCGTATAGAA
>JBMOHZ010000538.1:0-1643 GCA_049317585.1 Paludibacter sp. | reverse complement strand
TGGAAATCCACCTTTCGGAGATAGAAACAACCTTGCAAGAAGTTTTTATAAAAAAGCTACTGAATTATGCGATGCAATAGCTTTTATACTACCGATAAGTCAATTAGATAACTCTGATAGTTTGTATGAATTTGATTTGATTAAAAGCGTTGATTTAGGTGTATTGGAGTATAGTGGAATGAAAATACATTGTTGCTTCAATATTTATACAAGACCAAAAAACGGATTAAACTCAAAGCCAAACTTTAAAATTGACTGGATTAAAATTTACAGAGATGACCAAGATGGATATGAGAATGTAGATTATGATTTTGCTATATGCAGAAGGGGTAATGTTGGAACTATAAGAATAGAAAGGCTACAAACACAAACATATAAAATTAAGGTAATAGATAATAGCAAAATTGAAGAAGTAAAGAACACCATCCTTAATTTTGATTGGCACAATTTTAAGAAACATCAATCAGCACCAAGTTTAAGTAAAAATGATATTTATCGTCTTTTTAAAAGCGAGGGAAGAAAAAAAATAAATACGGTATGTTAGCACAAAACTTCAATCAAAGCACGAATGTAGCAATGGAGCATAACGGTTACGGCTATGTGCAGTAGCGGATTTGAAACACAAAACTTAAAATATAGAACGAATGATGATAGCAGAAAAAATGTTGAATAACGCACCGAAACCGCTATTGCATATAGCCGATGTTAGTGGCAGTGCTTTGTTCAATGCTGATTGTATGGATATTTTACCTCTTATTCCTGATAAATCGGTTCAACTTATTTTGGCTGATTTGCCTTATGGTACAACGGCTTGTAAATGGGATAGTATTTTGCCATTGGATAAACTCTGGAATGAATACAAAAGAATAAGTAATACTGTAATATTATTTAGTAGCCAGCCATTTACAACTGATTTAATAAATAGTGCAAGAGATTGGTTTAAATATGAAATTATATGGGATAAAATAGGTGGCTCAAACTTTCAATTAAGCAAAGTGCAACCATTGAAAAGGCACGAAAATATTTTAATTTTTGGAAACGGAAAAACATTGTATAATCCACAAATGAAAATTAGAAATAAGCCAAAAGACTATTCAAACTCATCTTACAATGCTTTAAAAAATGGTATGCACTTTAATTCTACTGATTTTGAAAGTGCAAAAAAACTAAGGACTGAAAAATATCCTGATAGCATCATTGAAATTGGTGGACAAAGCAAAGAGTGTAATAATGTAAATAGAATACACAATACTCAAAAGCCGTTGGAATTAATGCACTATTTAATTAAAACATACTCAAACGAAAACGATATGATTTTAGACAATACAATGGGAGTAGGCACAACTTGTTTAGGAGCAAAAGAGTTGAACCGTTCTTTTATTGGAATTGAAAAAGAGGTAAAATATTATGATTTGGCAGTTGCTCGTGTGTTCGGGTAGCATTGCCACTAACTCGTTGCTAACAACCATAAAATGTACAATAAAATGAAACAACTAACAGTCCGACACACAGTTATGATTTCAGAAACGCAAGCTAAATCACTTGCTACGCTGAAAGATTATAACGTCAATGTGTCGCAGTTCATCAGGTCAGCAATAAAGGAAAAGTTGAAACGTGACTGGAAGGGGATCAAAGATGAAAAA
>JBMOHZ010000537.1:0-1652 GCA_049317585.1 Paludibacter sp. | reverse complement strand
ACAAAAATGCCGACGAAACAAAAGAGCATTTTCCGAATATTTACAAAAAATGTTTATCACTCGGCATCGATATTACCAAAGATATGATACCAGTTTCGCCAACTCAGCATTATCTTTGTGGTGGCATAGTAATTGATGAACATTCCCGTACAACCATAAAAAGTTTATATGCTGCCGGTGAATGTACATGTACTGGTTTGCATGGGGCTAATAGGTTGGCATCTAATTCATTGCTCGAAGCATTGGTATATTCGGATGCGGCTGTAAAACATGCTACAACTGTATTAAATAGTATTAGTTTTAACGAATTTATTCCTGATTGGAACGATGATGGTACAAAACTACCCGAAGAGATGGTTTTGATTACTCAGAGTTTTAGAGAAGTGGAACAAATAATGAGCACGTATGTAGGAATTGTTCGTTCGAATTTACGTTTGAAACGAGCCATGAGTAGGTTGGAAATTCTTTTTCGCGAAACAGAAGATTTGTTTGATCGTTCGGTTGTATCACGCGAAATATGTGAATTGCGAAATGTTATCAGCGTTGCATATCTGATAATTAAACATGCACTTCGCCGCAAAGAAAGTCGCGGATTGCATTACACTATCGATTACCCGAAACGAATGAAAAGCGATAAATAATAATAAACAGATGAAGACTAGTATATTTATATTTAGCTTTTTGCTTTTTGTTATGACCTTTACGGCTCAAAACAAAAGCAATGCTGATCATCGTCCTATGGTGATTAAAGGCGATGCTGGTTGGACAAAATCTGATAACGAAAACCAACAAGTAAACAATACACAAATAATAGCTGATGGCATAATTTTCAGTTCTAATCAGCAAGGCATTTTTATTACACTGCCAAAATCAACAGGCAATGTTAAACTTTTTTCGCTAACAGGCGAAGTTGTTTGGTCGGGAAATTTGGTGCAAGGACGCTTTTTTATACCCACTCGGCCAGGTATTTATTTTCTGAAAGTAAATAACAAAAGCTACAAAGTGGTGTGTAAATGATGATGATATGACGATCCCGATACATCGGGACAAGTTGTGATGATTTGACAATTACCTTATAACTTTACAACCTTATAACTTTACAACCTTATAACTTTACAACTTTAAAAACTTTACAAACAAAATAACTCTTTATGATTAAGCACATTGTTATGTTTAAATTGGCCGAACAGGCCGAAGGTCGCACAAAAGCAGAGAATGCTTTGTATATTAAAAGCGAATTAGAAAATTTAAAAAACATTATTCCACAAATTAAAATGATAAAAGTGGGTATTTGTACTCCTGAAGCCCCTGAAGGAAGTTATGATGTAGCCCTTGTTTCTGAATTCGAAAACATGGAAGAACTCAATACCTACCAAATTCACCCCGAACATAAACGAGTGGCTGCTTATATTGGCAAGGTGCGCACCGAGCGTGCTTGTGTCGACTACGAGATGTAGTTATGTGGAAAGATTTTTTTTATTTTTCGAAGGGACAGCGTACAGGTATTATTGTGCTTTTAATTTTAATTATTGTAACAATAGCCGCCTGTTACTTATTGCCTGTTTTTACACCTGCACCTGTAAATACAGATGATGTTTTTTTATCCGAAGCCGAAAGTTTTGAACGCAACTTAGTATTGCGTGATAGTTTGC
>JBMOHZ010000536.1:0-1656 GCA_049317585.1 Paludibacter sp. | reverse complement strand
GTACCTTTGCACTTTCAAAAAATAAATAAGAATAAGGTATTTTGGAAGGTAAAAACTACATCTTTAGTTCATTTTTATTTGTATTTACGTTAGCTTTGCTATTTGGACTATTGTCGTTTCTGGATTATAACACTACAATTTTTAGGTTTGAGTTGAAACCTATCAATATGTTTTCGGATATAATTGCGGACGAAGATACTGTAATAGAGCCTGTTGAAATTGTCAAAATTCCAAAAATTGACTCTGTTTCATACCCCCAAGGATTAACGCCAATTCAGAATTTCACAACTCAAAAATTTCCGCTCGACCCCATTTTTAGTAAATTACAACGTTCAAAACGTGGACGCGACAAAGTACGTATTGCTTGGTTTGGCGATTCGTTTACTGATGCCGACTTGGTGGTTTGTGACTTACGTGACTCGCTTCAATCGGTTTTTGGTGGTAATGGTGTGGGTTTTGTGCCTATGACGCATGAAGCTGCTGGCTATCGCCGCTCAGTACAACATAGTTTTGGTGGATGGCAAACAAGTTCGGTAATAGTGCGTAAAGGGGTTCGTAATTTTGGAATTAATGGCTTCAATTACCGACCTGACTCGGCCAATTATGTGCGATTCAAATCCAGTTATAAATACAAACATACCCGCAAGTTTGATGTATTTCGTTTGTTTTATTCAGCTCAAAGTGAGTCTGAAGCTCGTTTAGCATTGAACGACACCATTAAAAAACGTATTACATTAAATCAAACATCATTGCCCGAAATGTTAACTGTGGCAAGTTCCGATATTCAAAAAGTAAAATTAAATTTCAATCGTCAATCGGGTGTAACCATTTATGGCGCTTCGCTCGAAGATAGTACGGGAATTTATGTGGATAATTTTTCGATTAAGGGCAATTCAGGCTTGAGTTTGTTGGCTATTCCAACAGCCAATTTAATGAAATTTGATAGTTTGCTCAATTACGATATGATTGTGTTGCAATTTGGATTAAATGCTATGACTCCCGAATCGCGCAAGTACACCGACTATATGGAAGGAATGAAAAAATTGATTCTTAAATTTAAAGCGGCTTTTCCAAATACCCCAATACTTATGCTTTCGGTGTCGGACAGGAGCGAACGCCGACAAGGAAATTTCTCAACAATGAAAGCTGTAAAGAGCTTAGTAAATGTACAAGAGCAATTTGCTTTTGATAATAAATTGCTTTTTTGGAATTTGTACGAAGCCATGGGTGGCGAAAACTCCATGTCGAAGTTGGTTCATTCCAATCCACCGCTGGCAGCAAAAGATTACACGCATCTCAACTTTGATGGTGGACGCATTATTGGCCATAAGCTTGCCGGAAGTTTTATTTTTGAGTCCCAACAATTTGTAGAAAGGAGGAAAAACCTTGTTGCGAATTAAAATTTTACTGTTGGGTATTTTTGCTGTTTCGGTGCTTGTTAATACGCAAAATATAGATTTTTCAACCTATCGCTCAGGTAGCGATACGGTTATTAATTGTACACATTTGACTCCATTTTTCACTAAATTATCAAATCTCGAAAAATTTGATTCTACCCAAGTGCTTAATATATTGCATATTGGCGATTCGCACATTCAAGCTGATTTTCTCACTCGTGAAATACGTAATTCATTACAAAAAAGATTTGGAAATGCT
>JBMOHZ010000535.1:0-1662 GCA_049317585.1 Paludibacter sp. | reverse complement strand
GAGGGGCGGTCGCCCATTTTATCACGAAACCAATCAACAATTGCATCTTTTACACGATACGACACAAATTTTGAATGCTTAAACTCTTCCGAATAAACGGTGGCTTCGATAGCAAAAGTTGTTTTCAGCGACATAAAGTCGAGCCAATTAATATTTTTCACCTTATCGTACACTTCATCGGCATCTTTAGCCGTAAATGTAGTAATGGTTTTAAGCACGCGCGATGCAGTACGCAAATGCATATTGGCTTTGTACATCAAGGCTTTATCACCTGTAAAACTCACTGCTCTGCGCTGCAATTCTACATTATTAGCACCTAATTTTACCAACTCAGTAGCCAGTACTTCTTCCAAACCCATAAAGGTTTTGGCAATCATTTCGTATTCCATCTATTCATTTGTTTATAAAGTTTGTAAAGTTGTTAAGGTTCATAAGGTTATAAAGTTATAAGTACATCATCACATCATCACATTACCACATCACATCACTTCCGCTGCACAATCTTAGCTCCGGGAGCTACATCGGTATCAACCCAGATATTACCACCAATAACAGCACCTTCGCCAACGGTAATTGTACCCAATATGGTTGAATTAGAGTAAATAACAACATTATCGTTGATACGTGGATGGCGTTGAATGCCTTTTATAGGGTTTCCATTTTCGTCCAACGGAAAACTTTTGGCACCCAAGGTAACTCCTTGATACATTTTTACATTTTTACCAATAATGGCCGTTTCGCCTATAACTACACCTGTGCCATGGTCAATAGTAAAATAATTACCAATGGTTGCTCCTGGATGTATATCTATGCCCGTTTCGGAATGTGCAATTTCGGTAATAATGCGAGGAATAAGTGGTACGTTGAGTTTTAAAAGCTCATTAGCAATACGATAACTACTTATTGCACGTAAACCAGGATAGCAAAAAATTACTTCGCCAAAACTTTTGGCAGCGGGATCGCCATTAAAAGCGGCAATAACATCCGTGTGTAATTTCTCACGAATAATAGGTAATTGCAAAATAAATTCGATGGCTTTTTCTTTGGATTGACGTTCAATTTCGGGACAAGGCTGCTCGTCGGCTCCTTTGTCGAACGATAAACCAGCTTTGATTTGCGAAGTAAGTAAAAATTGTAACCTATCAACATTAACACCAATGTGATACAACATGGTTTTGGAATTTACGGCAGCATTTCCAAAATATCCAGGAAAAAGTATAGAACGAATGAGTTTTACAATTTCGTTGAGTACATCAACCGAAGGCATTGGTGTAAGCTCATTGTGTTGATGACAAACATCTTTGAATCCGTTAATATCGGATAAAGTTTTTACTATGTCTAAAAGTTTCTTATTCATCAATTATCAATTATGTTATCGGCTTTGCCGCTTGGCGCAGCCAAGAATTATGAATTAATTTGCTTGATTGCTTTAATTGCATTTTCAGTTCGCTCATTGCCAATTCCCTGAATTATAGCATAAGGTATTCCTGTTTTTTCAATTTCACGTTTGTACCATTCGTAAAAAAACATGCGTTCGTCGCCTCCATGTTCACGTACTGTATCGGGCACCCATGGCAAATCGGGGTAACAAAGCAAGTAGAAATCAAAATAGTTCTTGCTCATACGCTTCACCACAAAATCGGGCACTTGATTGTATAAATA
>JBMOHZ010000534.1:0-1667 GCA_049317585.1 Paludibacter sp. | reverse complement strand
CCACAAACCCAAACCACCTGGGTGCTCAATTCCCTACATCCTGCGCCGACTGTCACACACAAAGTTCGTGGACACCATCCACATTTGACCACGATGGGCAATATTTCCCGATATACTCCGGAAAGCACAAAGGCGAATGGGATCAATGTTCCGATTGCCACCCCAATTCAGGCAATTATGCAGTTTACACCTGCACTACTTCGTGTCACCCTCAATCATCAACCAACAATAAACACAACGGGGTTGTTGGATATCAATATTTGAGCAGCGCATGTTTAAACTGCCACCCCAATGGCAATGGAGATAAAATGATGAATAATGATAACATATTCAGGAATAACTAAAATCATAGCAATGAAAAACTTACTTCCTGTATTTATAATCCTTTTTTTGTGTTTGAACCTGAGCGGACAGACTCAGGGTGAAGATAAAAATGGAACAATTTCATACATTACTTCGCAAAGCGTGTATGTTAAATTTGAATCAACAGAGAATATTACTGTTGGCGACACCCTTTTTTCCATTAAAGATCAAAAGAAGATACCGATACTGATTGTAAAGGAACTTTCGTCAATTTCATGCGTATGTACTCCAATTTCGTCGAAGCAATTAACTGTTAATGATGTGGTTACCCCCTCAATTAAGGCCATTAAAGCCACTTTACCTACTGAAGTTGTGGTAACCCCAATTCCTGTGGTGGTGGTTGAAAAAGCCATTTCAGATACTGTTAAAAAGGACTTGCCTACCCAACCCAAGCAAAATGTAAGTGGACGGATTTCGGTTTCCTCATATTCCAATTTCTCTAACGTTTCCGATTTTTCACAACGCATGAGGTATAATTTCTCATTGAACGCACAAAATATAGGCGATTCTAAATTATCGGCAGAAACCTATATTTCATTTGCTCACAAAATCAATGAGTGGAAAGATGTACAATCAGATGTTTTTAATGCACTTAAAATATACAGCCTATCGGTCAATTATGCTTTCAATAAAAACAATTCGGTTTGGCTTGGCAGAAAAATCAATCCCCGGCTATCCAATGTTGGCGCAATTGATGGACTTCAATACGAAACAAAATTCAAATCATTTACAACTGGTATATTTGCAGGCACACGACCCGATTACATGAATTATAGTTTCAATGCCAACCTTTTGCAGTATGGCGGCTATTTCGGGCACGACTACACCAATAAAAAAGGCGGAAACACACAAACATCGCTTGCATTTGTTGAACAGACCAACAATGGCAATACCGATAGGCGGTTTGCATACCTGCAACATTCCAACACTTTAGTTACAAACCTGAGTTTTTTCGGATCCATTGAATTCGATTTGTTCAATAAAAAGAGGGAAATTACAGGAACGGATACAGCCTACATTAAAAGTAGTTCGCCAAACCTTTCCAATGTCTATGTATCGTTGCGTTACAGGGTTATTAAGCAGTTAACTTTATCCATTTCTTACAGCTCAAGGCAAAATATTGTTTATTACGAAACCTACAAAACCATTATTGACCAATTGCTCGAACAGGCAAGTATGCAAGGATATATGTTTCAGGTGAATGTACGCCCCATAAAAAACATGACCATAGGGGCCAATGTTGGCTACCGTTACAGCAAACCCGACCCAAGGCCAAGCAAAAATTTGTATAGTTATTTAACTTA
>JBMOHZ010000533.1:0-1689 GCA_049317585.1 Paludibacter sp. | reverse complement strand
GATTTCCCCATGCAAAAGGAATACACAGCCTTTGTAGACGATATGATAAAATACGCACGAACGGAACAAATCCGCTTTCCGGGTACCAATGTTTATACCCGCACCACTCCAAAAAAATACACAACCTGGGTGGACGATATGTTTATGGGCATTCCTTTTCTGGTTCAGGCTGCGCAATACGCAAAAACAAAAGAAGAGCGCGATTTATTGATGAACGATGCTGCACTTATGGTGCTCAATTTCAACAAATTTGTATGGGATAAAGAGGCTAATTTATACATGCACGCCAACTTTTCGGAAGAAAAAAATGTAAAATTGCCACATTGGTCGCGTGCCAATGGTTGGGGAATTTGGGCAACTACCGAAGTGCTTATGAACCTCGACAAAAATAACAAATACTACAAACCCATTTTGGAGCATTATCGTCGCCATGTGGAAAGTTTGGCTAAATGGCAGGCTGCAAGCGGTTTTTGGTACAATGTAATTGACCGCGCCGATTCGCCTGAGGAAGTTTCGGGAACTGCTATTTTTACGATGGCAATTGCGCGTGGCGTAACGTATGGCTGGCTTGATGCTAAACGATATGAGCCTATTGCCGTAAAAGGTTGGAATGCTGTAAAAAGTGAAATTGAACCGAATGGCACAGTTCATAAAATTTGTGTAGGCACTATGTGTTCCGAAGATGTAAATTACTACATTACACGCCCTTTTTACGAGGACGACACACACGGACTTTTTGCAGTACTTTTTGCAGGAATTGATGTGTATAAAATGATGAATAGGAAATAAGTCGGGACGATGAAAAAGTTAGGTTGTAATATATTTGTGTTTATAATTCTGAGTATCGTACAACTCTCAGCTTACAATAATCCTGTCAATCCCGGATTTTTACCCGACCCATCTATTTGCAGGGTGGGCGAAGATTATTATTTGGTGAATAGCTCATTCGAATATTTTCCAGGAGTCCCAATTTTTCACAGCAAAGATTTGATTAACTGGGAGCAAATTGGCAATGTGCTTGACAGACCTTCGCAATTACCTCTTAAAAATGCAGCTCCTTCCGATGGCAGTTATGCTCCAACACTTCGATATCATGATGGTATTTTTTATATGGTAGTTACCAATGTCAATACAGTAACTGGAAAAACAAACTTTTACGTAACAGCCACAAATCCGGCTGGCCCGTGGTCGGAGCCTGTTTATGTCGATCAAAGCGGAATCGACCCTTCGTTGTTTTGGGATGAGGATGGCAAAGTGTATTTTGTGAGTAATCGTGGCCTGACTTTTAATACCGAGCGTGGAATTTACCAATCGGAAATAGATATTAAAACCGGAAAGCGTCTAACAGAGCCAAAATTAATATGGAAAGGTACAGGCGGAAATTACCCTGAAGGGCCACACATGTACAAAAAAGACGGATTTTATTATCTTTTGATTGCCGAAGGTGGAACCATGTACGGACACATGGTAACCATTTCCCGTAGTAAAAATATTTGGGGACCGTACGAATCTTGTCCGCACAATCCAATTTTATCCAATCGCTACGCTTACGAAAAACTGTACGGCACAGGGCATGCAGATTTGGTTCAGGCGCATGACAGTTCGTGGTGGATGGTGCATTTGGCATTTCGGATACCCCAAATATTAGGACGTGAAACATGCCTCGCACCTGTGGAATGGAACTCGGGA
>JBMOHZ010000532.1:0-1699 GCA_049317585.1 Paludibacter sp. | reverse complement strand
ATCCCCGAATAATGGCTCCACCACATCTGTCAGCCACTATGCAGCAGATGCCGGTAATGGTGTGGTAAAATCAGTTTGGGATCTATTGTATCTCTCCATTGAGCGGGCGAATACCATTATAGACAATTTACCCAAAAGCCCCATCTGGACCAATGAATTCGCTGCAAAAGCACAACAGCTATATGGTGAAGCAGTTACGCTCCGTGCAAATTGTTATTATGAATTAATAAGTATGTGGGGGGATGTACCTTTCAAGATAAAATCTTCGCAGGCAGGGGATAATTTCTACCTCCCAAAGACCGACAGAGATACCATCTATGTAAAATTGATCAAGGAACTGGCCGATGTGGAGAAATACGTCCCATGGATGACCGATACCCGTACTTCACAAAGAGTAAATAAAGCATTTGTAAAAGGGTTAAGGGCAAAAATGGCGCTTGCTTATGCCGGCTATTCGCTACGCAATAAAACATTTGAAACCCGCAGAGGAAAAGATTGGCTGGCCTACTACAAAATTGCCAATCAGGAATGTCGCGAAGTAATTGAAAGTGGCAAGCACCAGTTAAATCCATCTTTCGTAAATATTTTTAAAACGCTGCACGCCTATTCGATGGACCTTTCCTATAATGAAGTCATTTTTGAGGTAGCTTTCGGCAGATTAGTTACAGGACGTTTCGCGGAGCTTTTTGGAATGATTTTTAATTCAAGCACCAAATATGGTAGAGGTTATTCTAACTTCAATGTTCCGATCTCTTATTTTTATTCCTTCGACCGTTCAGATGTAAGAAGGAACACGTCTGTCGAATTGTACAACTATAGTTCAAATGCAGTACAAACCATTGGTTTTGGTGCTACAACCTTTGCCCCTTGCAAATGGCGAAAATCATGGCTCAATCCTTTAATGGGTGGTAGTTTTGCGAGTTCAGGTTATACAGGAGTAAACTTTCCCTTGTTGCGATATTCGGATATTGTGCTGATGTATGCCGAAACGGAAAACGAAATAAACAGCGTTCCAACGCAAGCCGCCAAGGATGCTTTGTCCTCGATCAGGAACCGGGCCTTCGCTCCGGCTTTGCAGCCATCAAAAGTAAAAAACTATGTCGATTCGGTAGCCGTAAGTAAGGATGCCTTCTTTAATGCCATTGTGGACGAAAGAGCATGGGAATTTGGCGGCGAACTGGTTCGGAAAGGTGATCTTGTCAGGTGGAACCTGCTGGGCACCAAAATACAACAAATGAAGGACGATTGCCAAAAAATTCTCAACGACGATCCGAAATATTCCAAAATTGTGCCAAATTATTTATTCTGGAAATTGCAGGCGGATGGTGAAACACTGGATATTCTTAATCAGGATTACCGTTTACCAAGTACTGCCAATCCGGGATACACCATAAGTTATGCCTGGTCATTTTTACCAGCTGCTAATAAAACGGCCTTTAGTTTATTGATGAGTTATGTTGCAAATGGTTACAATCCAGCCAAAAACAACCATTTACTGCCGATTAGTTCAAGTACGATTGGTACAAGCAATGGCACACTGAGCAATGACCAGATACCCTGATGCCTGGTTTATAAATAATTGTGTATTGTTAAATAAATACAAAACAGATAATAATTATGAAAATGTCAAAATTAAATACAAGAGCAGCGTTGCTATTTTTGCTCTTTCTCCCCATTCTGATTGTTTCGTGCGAAAAGA
>JBMOHZ010000531.1:0-1700 GCA_049317585.1 Paludibacter sp. | reverse complement strand
CAATGATACCCTTGGCATTATTGTTTACTATTGGTATGATGTATGTTTTTGGAATTGATGCCAATTTAATGAGCCTTGGTGCGCTCGATTTTGGAATAATAATAGATGGTGCCTTAATCATTGTAGAATTTATTGTTATACGAATGGGCTTGCAAAAAACAGAAATTTTGGCAGTTAAAGGAGATGAACGACAAACTTTAATGGATAGCATTTCTATTTCCGGAGCTTCGAAAATGATGCAATCAGCCATTTTCGGGCAAGTAATCATTCTTATCGTTTTCATACCTATTTTGTCGTTAACTGGTGTAGAAGGCAAAATGTTCCGCCCAATGGCACTCTCGTTTTCATTTGCAATAATTGGCGCTATGATATTAGGGCTAACATGGTTGCCGGTTGCGGCTTCGCTCTTTTTAAAACCGGGCAAAATCCAAAAACGAACTGTTTCCGACTGGATTATGGATAAAATTCATCAATCGTATTACCCGGTGATTAAATGGTCGTGCGGTCATAAACGTTGGGTGCTTGGAGCAGCAATTATATCTTTGCTAATTACTGGAGTATTGTTTACCCGCATTGGAGGCGAATTTGTACCAACACTCGACGAAGGCGATTTCGTAATACAACCCGTTTTAAAAACAGGAACTTCGCTCTCAAAAACGGAGGAAATGACCACTCAGATGGAAAACATTTTAATAGAAAAATTTCCTGACGAAGTGGACCAAATTGTTTCGCGCATTGGTGCTGCCGAAGTTCCCACCGACCCTATGTCGATGGAAGAAATTGATATGATTATTAAGCTAAAACCCAAGCAAAATTGGACGGTAGCAAATAGCAAAGAAGAACTTGCCGATGAATTCAAAAGAGAACTTTCCGTAATTCCGGGGGTTGAATACGAATTTACGCAACCCATTGAAATGCGGTTTAACGAATTAATTACCGGAGTGCGCTCCGACATTGCCATTAAAATATTCGGCGAAGACCTCGAATACATCAACCAAAAAGCGCTGGAAGTAAAAAACCTTATAGCCGATGTGCCGGGAGCAAGTGACATAATTATGGAAAAAACAGCAGGTTTGCCACAAATAAAAGTGAATTACAATAGAAGCAAAATTGCTTACTACGGCCTTGATATTAGTACCTTGAACACCTATTTATCGGCGGCATTTGGTGGAAAAACAGCAGGCGTAATTTTTGAAGGGGAAAAACGCTTCGATATGGTTATGCGCTTTGATAACAAAAACCGAACGAATATTGAAGATATTCGACAGCTACAAGTACCTGTTTCAACCGGACAAATGATACCATTAAGCGAGCTTGCCGACATTGAATACACCAAAGGTCCTGCAAAAATTTCGCACGATAATGCACACCGTAGGGTAGTTGTAAGCGTTAATGTGCGCAACCGCGACTTGCAATCGGTTATTGTTGATATTCAACAAAAAATCGATAAAAATTTAAAACTCAAAGCAGGCAATTATATTGAGTATGGCGGACAGTTTGAAAATTTACAAAATGCTACCAATCGCTTAATGATTGCTGTTCCGGTTGCTTTGTTGTTGATTTTTATTTTTCTTCATTTTGCATTCAAATCGTTTAAAGATGCCGTAATGATTTTTACCGCAATACCTTTAGCCACCGTGGGTGGTGTATTTCTTTTATGGATTAGGGGTATGCCTTTCAGCGTTTCGGCAGGTATCGGC
>JBMOHZ010000530.1:0-1702 GCA_049317585.1 Paludibacter sp. | reverse complement strand
ATGAATTTATATTTAAATCGGAGAATTGCATGTTGTGTTGATTGAAATTTGTTTTGCAAAGATACTCCAAAAATACGAATATGCTGATATGAATTTATTTCGTTACCTCGTCAATCAAATAAAATATCGACTTAAAATTAATTCCACTGTGCGTTTCCATACCTATTTCGCAAGTTCTACTAGTTGAATATCCTACTTTGCAATTGTCAGGAATCTGACTTTTAAGGTTTCTTTGACCATGTTCGTTCAGCTCTGGAACGGTAAAACCTCTATCGCCAGCAAAACCACAACAGTTACTTTCGACCAAAACTACTTTATCGGCACATAATTCCGACAATGCCACCAGTTTATCAGTCATATTTATTTTTTTTACAGAGCAAACAGGAAATACGGTGACAACTTCTTTTTTCTGTGTTACGTTGAGGCGAGGCATTACGTAATCGAGCATAAATTCTATCGGGTCAATTATTTTTAATGCTGTATTAAAATGCTCCTTCGAAGCATGAAAACAAGGACTCATATCGTAGAGCACGGGTAATTTTCCGTTTTCAGATACTTTCATCAATGCTGCTTCCAGTTCATCCGATTTTGTTTTGGCTTGTTCCACAAATCCTTTGCTTGAGAATGGCATGCCGCAACAGAGATTTTGAACATTTTCAGGAAAAATAACTGAAAAACCAGCTCGTTGAACTAATTCCACCGTTTTATTCATCAATGCCATTTCAGTCGGGTCGTAGTGTTGGGATTTTCCCATACTGCGGTTAATACACGATGGGAAATACACCACTCTATTATCGCCTCCTACACTTACACTGCTTGGTATGTTGGGTCCTCCTGCATGCATAGCAGGAGTCCACAATGGAATGGCACCACCTGAAAATTTGCGAGCAGCACCAGCAATAGTTGACATAGATTTATTTCCTATTAATTGTTGGAAAATGGCCACCGTATCCAACGAAAATCGCATTGTAGAAGTTACTTTGTCCATGTTATTGGCAAGTAAAGAGGCAATTTTACTGCTTGTTTTTGTTACGTGCTTAGCCCGCCACTCTTTCACAAATGAGCCCGTGTTAATTTTCACAGGACAAGAAAGGGAGCATAAACCATCCACAGCACAGGTGTCGTCGATCAAGTATTGCGCATCTTTTTTTAACTGAGCTAATTCTGCTGGGTTATCGTTTAGTTTTTCTAACCGGCTTATTTCGCGGGCTAGCACTATGCGTTGTCGCGGCGAAAGTGTAAGTCCTTCGGCCACACAATTTGGCTCACAAAAGCCACATTCCATGCATTTGTCAACTATTTCGCTAACGGCAGGTAGTGGTTTTAAATTTTTAAGATGTAATGTTGGGTCTGAATTAATAAGAACGCCCGGATTTATAATGCCATGCGGATCAAAAATATTTTTAATCCGTATCATTATTTCGTAAGCCTTTTGTCCCCATTCTTTTTCTACAAAAGGAGCCATATTGCGGCCTGTACCATGTTCTGCTTTAAGCGAACCATTATATTTATCAACAACTAATACAGCCAATTCGGCCATTAAGTCGGCATACCGTTTCACTTCTTTTTCAATCGAAAAATCTTGCGAAAAAACAAAATGAAGATTGCCTTCGAGGGCATGCCCAAATAGATATGCATCGGTATATTCGTATTTCTTAAATAGTTTTTTCAAATCGATAGTTGCATTTGCCAAACTGGCCAA
>JBMOHZ010000529.1:0-1708 GCA_049317585.1 Paludibacter sp. | reverse complement strand
TTGATTCGTGATGTTAATCGTACCAAACAGAAGTTAACTATTTATCCTGAAGAGCGACCAATTGCTATTCAGATATATGGGCATGATCCGGTTTCGATGGCCGAAGCTGCCCGAATTGCTGCAGAGGCAAAACCAGATATAATTGATATAAATTTCGGTTGTCCGGTTAAAAAAGTGGCGGGTAAAGGGGCAGGAGCGGGGTTGTTGCGAGATATTCCTCGTATGTTGCAAATTACTTCGGAAGTTGTAAATGCAGTTAATATTCCCGTTACTGCCAAAACACGTTTGGGCTGGGACGATGATAGCAAAATTATTGTTGATTTGGCGGAACAATTGCAAGATTGTGGTATAGCGGCATTGACAATTCATGGTCGTACACGTGCTCAAATGTACAAAGGCGATGCCGATTGGACTTTAATTGGCGATGTAAAAAATAATAATCGCATGCATATTCCGATTATTGGCAATGGTGATGTTACTACGGCTGAGCGAGCTTTGGAATGTTTTAATCGATATGGTGTTGATGCTGTAATGATTGGGCGTGGTAGCATTGGTCATCCATGGATTTTTTCAGAAGTAAAGCATTATTTTAAGACTGGTGAATTAAAAAATATGCCGAGTTTTGATGAGCAAAAAGCCATTTTAAAGGAGCATATTATTGCTTCGGTTAAATGGTTGGATATACCTGAAAGTGATGCCCTCATTTTGAGTGATAGTTTTACTAACGAATTTTACAACAAACGCTTAAAAGGAATTATTCACAGTCGTCGTCATTTAGCAGCAAGCCCTGTTTTTAAGGGAATTCCTAATTTTAAAGATACACGCATTGCTATGTTGCGGGCTGAAACATTAAATGATTTATTTCGAATTATCGATTCTGTTGAAGAACCTTTGCAACGTGAATTTATAAATCTGATTGACGAAACACTTACTTGTATAAAATAATACTCTAAAACAATACATTATGTTTAAACAATTAAAAATCAAACTTTTATTCCCAGTATTGGGCTTAGGAGGTATTTTGCTTATGACTCCATCTTGTAATAATGCTAACAAACTTAGTTCAGGAATCGACCTGAAAAATTTAGACACTACAGCCGTTCCCGGAACCGATTTTTATCAATACGCCTGTGGCGGTTGGATGAAAAATAATCCGCTTACAGGTGAGTATGCTCGTTTTGGTAGTTTCGATAAATTAGCTGAAAATAATCGCAAACAGTTACGTGAACTGATTGAAGAAATTGCCGCTAAACCTGCCGACAAAGGTACGGTTGAACAAAAGATAGGTGATTTGTATAATCTTGCCATGGATAGCGTAAAACTGAATAAAGATGGCATTAAACCTGTTGAAAATCAGCTTAAATCCATTGCTGCTCTAAAATCTACACAAGAGCTTACAAAACTACTTCCTGAGCTTTTGCAAACGGATGTGGATGCTTATTTTGCACTTTATGTGGATGCCGATGCTATGAATAGCAATAAGTATTTGGTACAAACTTACCAAAGTGGCATCAGTTTGGGTGAGCGTGAGTACTATTTGGATAACGATGCTCAAACAACAAACATTCGTAACAAGTACAAAGAACATGTGGTAAAAATGTTTCAGCTTTTTGGTTTTACTGAGTCTGTTGCCAAACAAAATATGGAATCGGTTCTTAAAATTGAAACTCGTTTAGCAACTGCTGCTTACGACCAAATTAAGTTGCGC
>JBMOHZ010000528.1:0-1712 GCA_049317585.1 Paludibacter sp. | reverse complement strand
ATCTAATCCATTGAAAAGCACATCATCTTCCAATACATCTACAATGGAACTAACACCATGATGCACTTCGGATAAATTGATTAATGTTCCACCAAAAGCTTCGGCAATAGCTTGTTCACCCAAACAAACGCCTAAAATAGGTTTTGAAGGTGCGTAAGTTCTGATGACTTCCAATAGAATACCTGATTCGGAAGGAACACCTGGTCCCGGTGAAAGGATAATTTTATCGAAGCGAGCTATTTCTTCCAATGCTATTTGGTCGTTGCGATGCACTTCTACATCGGTGTATCCCAATTTTTTAACTGCATGTACCAAATTATAGGTAAATGAGTCGTAATTATCTAAAACTAATATTTTCATATCTCTATTTATTTACCTGATGCGACTTCCACTGCCCGTTTCAGCGCAGCTAATTTGTTATTCACTTCCTGTAATTCACTTTCCTCGTCCGATTTGGCTACAACGCCCGCACCAGCCTGATAGTAAAGCGTATTATTTTTACTTACAAACGAACGAATAGTAATGGCTTGATTCATGCTTCCATCGAAACCGATATAACCTAGGCAGCCACCATACGGCCCACGGTCGTGCGGTTCAATGCTGTCAATCAGCTGCATGGCCTTAATTTTTGGTGCACCCGAAAGTGTCCCTGCCGGAAAAGTATCGGCAAAAAGCTTGATAATTTTGGTATCGGGCTTCATCTTTCCGCTTACGCTTGATACCAAATGCAATACGTGCGAATAATACTGTACTTCACGGAAAACTTCTACTTCTACGTTGTCGGTATTGCGACTCAAATCGTTACGAGCCAAATCGACCAACATCACATGCTCGGCATTTTCTTTTTTATCAACGCTCAGTTTTTCGGCCAATTCTGCATCTTTTTCGTCGTTACCTGTACGGCGGAATGTGCCAGCAATAGGTTTGATAAATGCTTTTTGTTTTTTGGCATCCACCACTAAATGCGCTTCGGGCGACGAGCCAAAAATACGGAAATCACCAAAGTTGAAATAAAACAAATACGGCGAAGGATTTACCGAACGCAAGGTGCGATACAGCATAAAATCGTCTCCTTTATATTGTTGGTAAAAACGGCGCGAGAGCACAATCTGGAACACATTTCCTTTGAAACATTCCTCTTTGCCACGGGTCACCATTTTTTTGTAATCTTCGTTGGATATATCACATTTCTCTTCGCCCACAGCCGAAAATTCGTAAGTGGCAATATTGTTATTCTCCAGAATTTCTTCTATATCATTGATTTTGGAAGTTTCACCTTCGAGAAAATTTTCAATAATTGTTAGCTCATTATTGAAATGATTCACAGCAATAATGTATTTAAACAACACATAATGTAAGCCTGGCATACTTCCCGGCACAGTTTCACGGGCTTTAAGCTTTACATCTTCAAAATACTGAACTGATTCGTACGACGAATATCCAAACAAGCCGTTAATGCCTACCGGATTATCGTTTTTCACTAAATCTACCGACTTTAGAAAAACATCAAATCGTTCAGCTACAGTCAATTTACTTGTTACTTGGGTTTCAATTTTCGAACCATCTGGATATTCTTCTTTAATCAGAAAGCGATTAACCGAAATTCCACCAATCGGACAAAAGCCAATATAGGAATAACTGTTTTCAACGCCATGATAATCAGAACTTTCCAACAACACCGAATTGGTATATAAATCGCGTATTTTTAAATA
>JBMOHZ010000527.1:0-1714 GCA_049317585.1 Paludibacter sp. | reverse complement strand
TGGACACTTTCGATTGCCTACGGGAGTGTGCTCTTGGTATTGGGTATTATTGGATTTAGTATTCAAGGTGGTAACGAACCATATACTTATACTTGGTTAAAAGACAATGTAGTTATTGGAAATGGAACAACCATTGTTGTTACACCTGTATCAGGGAGTACTTATTCGTTAAGTGTAACCGATAAAAATGGATGTGTTGTAAGTCATTCGTTGAATGTATCAACTATAAAAAAAGTTAGCAATTCGGGACCCAACACTTTAAAAGTCAGGATATTTCCTACAATAGTTTCCAAGCAAATAAATATTGAACTTAAAGATTTTATCCCCCAGAATTGCCTCCTCAAAATTTTCGATATGAATGGGAATATCCATTATACACAGCAATTATCCGAAAGTACTACCATTTATCCTACACTTTCCACAGGTACTTATTTCTTAGTAATTGATGCTGCAGGAAAGTATTTTGTAGAAAAAATTGTTGTTAACAATTAATGATTATTTGTATGAAAAAATCAGTCAATAATTATACTGAAAAATCAGGTTTAATTAATCTTAATCTGATTGTAGTTGCATTTTTGCTATTACTTTCATCGGTATTAAGTGCTGCGAAACTTTCGACTAACGATGCACAACAATTTGCTCTGTCGTTTTTTAAAAAAATATCAGCTCAAACAAATTCAACTTTAAAAAAAGCACCAACTACATTACAATCGGTGCAGTTACAATACGCTTCCAAGGAAAATGTTTCCATGCCAGTTTGTGTTTTTCAGTCTTCTCAGCATGGTTTTGTAGTATTGGCTCAGTGTTCAAAAGGCTTTGAGGTGATTGGATATTCAGATAAATCTACGTTTGATGCTCAAAATATTCCTTCAAATTTCATGGGTTTGCTCCGAGTTTACGAACAGGCTGACCCTGAAAAAATAATTGGATTAAATGTTGAAAACGAATCAAAGGCTATCGTTGAACCCTTGTTGGATAAAGCCGGAGTGCAATTAAATCAATATCATCACGAAAACGTTGGAGGCTCCTGGACAGGTTGTGTAGCTACAGCCATGACACAAATACTATGTTATTACAAAACACCTTCGAAAGGTATTGGTTCACACTGCTTTCAGTCGGCTTTTGGACAGCTATGTGCCGACTTTGGAGCAACAACCTATAATTGGACCAATCCGACGGATGATGATTATAAAAAACTTTCGTACCATGTGGGTGTGGCAATGGACATGAACTATAGTGTGGCTGGAAGTAGCCCTTCGGCAGCCGATTATATTTATACTTTGGATAAATATTTTGGATGTTTTACCGAAGTTATACCAACAGATACTGAGTATATTTTAGAGGCTCTCAACTTGCTAAAACCTTTGTACGCTACTGTGCCGGGCAATCCGGGTCATGCTGTGGTTATCGATGGGTATGATAGCAATTTATATTTACACCTCAATTTCGGTTGGGGTGGTGCAGCTAACGGATATTATTTGATGAACACCAACTCGATGATGGAGGGATTACATTTTGGCACCAATATTAGCAATGCTGCGGTGGTTTCGAATAAACCAGTATATTTAAATAAAACTGATTCATTAGCACTTGTAAGTTTAAAAAATAACATCTCGGGTATAAACTGGGATTTAAGTAACTCTCAAAAACGAGTAGGAATAACCACCTTAAACGGTAATGTAATTAGCTTATATATCAATTCGCCAAACACAAA
>JBMOHZ010000526.1:0-1714 GCA_049317585.1 Paludibacter sp. | reverse complement strand
CAAAAGCATTCAATTGGTCTTGAGTTTTTTTTGCGCCTACACTCTCGGGGTATTGACCTGAAGGACTATGAATAGTCATGGCATAACGATGCCAAAAAGCAGAATGTAAATAATTATTAGCAAAAAGACTGCGCACCACTTCGAGCGATTCAATGGTTTCGCGAGCAGTTTGAGTTGGAAAACCATACATTAAGTAAGCATGTGTCATTATGCCCACTTCCGATAAGTTTTTCATTGTTTCGCGAGCAATTTCAATCGTAATTCCTTTATTTATTAGCTCTAAAACACGCGGTGAAGCCACTTCGAGGCCACCCGAAACAGCAATACAACCAGATTTAGCTAATAAATAACACAATTCAGGTGTGAATGATTTTTCGAATCGGATATTAGTCCAATAACTAACTATAAGGCCACGACGCAAAATTTCCTCAGCAAGCTTACGCAATGTAACAGGAGGTGCAGCTTCGTCGGTAAAATGGAAACCGGAAATTCCTGTTTGAAGCATGATTGCTTCCATTCTATTCACCAATAATTCCACAGGAGCTTTTTCGAAGCGTTTAATATAATCAAGGGTACCATCGCAAAAAGCACATTTTGCCCAATAGCATCCGTGTGCCAAAGTCATTTTATTCCAACGGCCATTGCTCCACAATGCATGCATAGGATTAGTTAACTCTATGATATTGATATAATTATTAGTCAATAATCCATCGTAATTGCTAGTACCAACATCTGCAAATTTTATATTCTCAACTTTATCGAAGTTAATTCGCTCAATTTGATTATTAGCATTTAATTGTAAAGTACGAATTAATTCACCTCCGGTAAGCAATCGTAACAATGGTAATTCACCATCGTCAAAAGTCAGATAATCAACATATTGAAATATACCAATATCACTCATTTGACGGAGTTCAGTATTTACGTATCCACCACCCATTACAATTTTAATAGCAGGATAATTCACTTTCAACCATTGAGCACAACGTAAAGCACTATACAAATTGCCTGGAAATGGAACTGTAAACCCTACAAAATCGGGTTGTAAATCAATCACTTTTTTCGAAAACAGATCAATTAATATTTTATCAATAAAAGTAAGTGGTTTTTGCAGCTCCTGATGCAATGGCTCAAAATCGGGCAAATGCAAACAAAGCGATTCAGCGTAACGTATAAGCTCAAAGTGTGGATCAATGTATTTCTGTATCAACTCGCAAATATCTTTTAAAAACAGGCTGCAAAGATGCGTAGCGCGGTCGTGATTTCCAATAGCACCAAATGCCCATTCCAAATCATCCACTTCGGGTAATCGCTTACTTGCTGGCCAATACTCTCGGTCGCTAAAACGTAAAGCCAAAGTTTGATCACGACCACTCAAAAATTGCATAACAGGTTCAATATTCCGAATATAAAAATCGGATTGTGAGCAAATTATCTTATGTTGTTTTGTAAGTTTTTTATCTAAGAGCAATTCAAAAATTTCGGAAATAACTTCTTTAGTGAACAAAACCTCAATCAATTCAATACTTAAATCGGCTTGCCAAGCTTGTATGCCACGCGAACGTAAAAAGCCCGTAAGCTGCATTGTAGCAGGATATGGCGTATTAAGCTGAGTTAACGGAGGAGTAATAAGTAAAATTGACATAGATTGATATAAAAATTATTATTCTACCCACAACACTAATCCTTTTAGGTATTCACCTTCGGGATGATA
>JBMOHZ010000525.1:0-1716 GCA_049317585.1 Paludibacter sp. | reverse complement strand
TTAAGTGGTTATTCGAGCGTTCTGCCCCGCATCAAGTTCGGTGTAACTGGACAGGTTAGTAGCCCGCAATCCCCAACGATTTCATACCGCCAACCGTTAGGTGCAAGCCTAAAAAACGCAACGAACGACATTTTTCGACAGATTTGAAAGATAAATACCAAGAATTCCTGTATTTGGAAACCCCATCACAAGGATTTTAATTTTTTTGCCCACCCGCTTTGCGCCTTTCAGGACGCATTAAGGAACGCTCCGAGCAACAGCCACCGCACATTGCAGCACATTTGCAAGCCCACACGAGCCAACGCTCAAACCAATGGCTTGCAAAAGAGCTGCAATTTGCCCTACGCACCATTTCTGATTGATAAGTTTGTTTTTCAATTAAAATAATTATAGTTTTGTGCCACGATTTTATAAATTAATAACACTATGCCTTTAGTTCGATTTGGAGTTGGTTTAGAAGAAGAGGTTTTAAAGGCTTTAGACAGCTTTGTTGTCGATAATAATTTGCCTAACCGTTCACAGGCAATCCGCCATTTAGTTGAAAAAAACTCGGTTGAGAAAAAATGGCAATGCAATCATATTGTTGCCGGAGCAATTGTTATGCTTTATGACCATCATAAGGGCGATGTGACAGTAAAATCAAATGATATTCAGCATGAGTATTACGATGTGATTTTATCGTCTCAGCATTTCCATTTAAGCCACGATAATTGCCTTGAGATAATTGCAGTTAAAGGCATGGCCAATAAATTGACACAATTGTCGGATAAATTAATTGGGATAAAAGGGATTATTCACGGTAAGTTGATAATGAGCAAAGTAGAGTAATTTTTTTACATATGCAGTAGCACGAAATTATAAAATAGTAACATATCGTAATTTATAAAAATGAAAAAGAAAGGAATTTTAATTACAGGTTTATTTTTTGTATCGCTTTTACCTGTGATTTCGCAGGAATCTGTAAAAGATACAATTTCGATAGATGAAGTTGTTGTAACAGGTTCTAAAACGCCTCAGTCAATTGGGAATGTTACCCAAAAGATTGACATTATCGATAGTAAAGAAATCAATACTTTGGTTTCAGGCAATCGCAATATTTCCGAAGCTTTGATGTATAAGCCGGGCGCTTCGGTAAGTGCATTATCGCGTAATGATGCAAATTGGGGCACTTACGGAGGAATTGGCCCAAAATACAGTACATATATGTTGCAGGGTTTACCTATTGATGCTTTTGTTGACCCTATGGCTCTCGATTTGAATGCAATTGACCGCATTGAGGTACAACGTGGCCCTGCATCAGTGCTTTACCCCAACTATCTTTCGCAGGATTTTGCAGGTAATCAAAGTCCTTTGGCTGGTACTGTAAATCTTATTTTAAAAGAAAAGATTGATAAACCTTTAACAAGTTTCTCAACTTCGTATGGTTCATATAATACATTAAACGGCCAGTTTTACAATCAGGGAAATGCTAAAAACCTCAATTATTTTGCTGGTGCTTCTTACGAAAGTTCCGATTATACTAACTATGGCACTGACCCTTCGTGGTTAAATATGCAGAAAAACCCGGAATATAAGAAATCAAAACTTTTCGGTGGTGCTACATGGTATCCTGCCGGAAAAAACAAACAAAAATTCACACTCTTTGTAAATAAAACGTTCCATACTGGCGATGCTGGTAGGGTTTATAGAGGTTTCGACAACAATTACGGCACAATC
>JBMOHZ010000524.1:0-1716 GCA_049317585.1 Paludibacter sp. | reverse complement strand
CGGGAACAACAACTTTTGCAGCACATTTTTCGGCAAGCTCCACCAATTTATCTTCCAATCCCATTTTCTTCATGCTGCAAACCGGAAAAACAGTAATAGTTTCTTTTAGTGGTTCTACAACCAGATTTGGCATCAAGAAATCGAGAATAAATTCAACCGGTTCGTAAAGTTTAATTTCGGACTGCATGTTTTCTTTCATTGTAAAAAGACAGGGACTCATGTCGCACAAAATTGGATATTTGCCATTTTCACTGGCTTTGAGAAGAGCAGTTTCCAATTCGTTCGACTTTTTTAATCCCACTTCGGTATAGCCCTTGCTCAAAAAAGCCATTCCACAACAATGTTGGTTAAAATTTTCGGGGTAAATAATTTCGTAACCTGCTTTGTTAATAAGCTCAATTAGTGTTTCTGAAAGTTGTTTCTCATTTCTATTTTCGGATGATACTCCCATCGCCCGATTAATACAGGATGGGAAATACACTACCTTGTTAGGATTATCTGATAGTTTTACAGTTGTAATATCAATTGGTCTTGCTCCCAGAGGCATAAACTGATTCCACAAAGGTATACTTTTTCCAGAAATAGTTCTCATGCTTTTAGCAAGAAAATTCATTATAGTAGTACCAAAAAAGTAATGGAAGAAACCTACAATTGTGAGGGCAAAGCTCGCTGTTTTAATTATAAAAGCAAAATGATTTGCTATCCAAATTGCCATTTTTTGCTTTGACCCAACTTCTTCGGCACGCAGTGTTTTAATCAGTTTTCCGGTATCAATTTTTACCGGACAGGAGGTGGCACAAAGTCCATCGGTGGCACAAGTTTCGTTTCCTTCGTACTTAAAACCTTTGATTAATGCTGCCGCAACATGCGGTTCTTGCCCACTTTGACGAAGTTTAGATATTTCACGGTATGCAACAATTCGCTGACGAGGTGTAAGCGTTAGCTCTGCTGATACACAAGTCGGCTCGCAAAAACCACATTCGATACATTTATCAATTTTTTCGTTGGCAGCGGGAATTGGTTTCAGGTTTTTTAAATGAGCTTCCGAATCATTGTTGAAAATTACACCGGGATTCAACAAATTGTGTGGGTCAAAAATCTGTTTGATGCGTTTCATAATTTGGTATGCATCTTTCCCCCATTCCAATTCAACAAAAGGAGCCATATTTCTACCTGTTCCATGTTCGGCTTTGAGCGAGCCATCGTATTTTGTTACTACAGTATCAGCCACTTCGGACATAAATCCTTTGTATCTTTGAATTTCTTTTGGATCCCCAAAATCCTGCGTAAAAACAAAATGCAAATTTCCATCCAACGCATGACCAAAAATAACAGCTTCGTTGTAACTCCATTTATCGAAAAGACTTTGCAAGTCAAGAGTAGCTTCTGCTAAACGCTCAATTGGAAAAGCAACATCTTCGATAATAACTGTTGTTCCCAATTCTCTTACTGCTCCAACCGATGGAAAAAGACCTTTCCGTATTTTCCAAAGCAATGCATATTCCGCAGGAATTTTAGTAAATGCAAGTGGAATTTCACTCTTAAAAGAGTTCACTGTTTGTAGAATTTCAAAAATTTGTATTTCAATTTGAATTTCGGAGTTTGCTCTTGTTTCAACAAGGATAGCGCAAGCTGTTGGGCTCAGGTCTTTCAAATACGAAGGCATTCCAACTTGATCCTCTACCGACTTTAAGCCAGAACGATCAATCAATTCAA
>JBMOHZ010000523.1:0-1717 GCA_049317585.1 Paludibacter sp. | reverse complement strand
GAGGGGGAAGTTAGGAGTTCTGAGTCAGAAGTCAAAGGTCGAAAGACTATTCAAACTTTCAAACCTTCAAACTTTCAAACTTTCAAACTGCGCTTCTGGTGGTTGTGGTATGGTTATCCCGATACATCGGGACAAGTCAGGTGGTATTGTGGGTTGAGAGGGCTTTGGTAGGTGATAACGAGAAAGACGGAGGAAAAGAAAATTTGAACCACATTCCCGACAAATCGGGACAAGTAGTCACATTAGAAAGAACATTATAGGAATGTAGGGCACATAAGGTAATACCTGAAGGTATTTTTGGGTAGATATTAATGGGACGGGATTTCGAAATACTTCGTTCGTGTTGGTATTATTTTTTTGCACAATAAAATACTCGAAATTTGCACAATAGAATACTCAAAATTTGCACAACTGAAAATTATTTATACTTTTGCATTGAATTTACACAACTAATTATGAGTTACATAAAAAGATTAGCCGAAGAAGATTTAAAGGAGAAGTTATCTGCTTCGGGTGCTGTGCTGATAAAAGGCCCAAAATCTTGTGGAAAAACAGAAACGGCTAAACAATATGCAAAAAGCATTTTGGAGATGGATAGGGACAAACAGGTCCCTATTATAATGGCTACAAATCCCCAATTGTTATTGGTAGGCAATACACCACGATTAATTGACGAATGGCAGGAACAACCCGAAATCTGGAATTATATACGCCACGAAGTGGACGACCGTAAAACGAAAGGGCAGTTTATACTGACCGGTTCGGCTAACCCTGTCGATGATGCAAAACTACATAGCGGTGCAGGGCGGTTTACAGTTGTGCAAATGGACACAATGACCTGGCAGGAATTAGGCTATTCTACCGGCGTAGTAAAACTTTCGGATTTGCTTCAAGGTACTTTTCCAACCTTTTACGATACGGGTATTTCGCTCGATTTCATTATTGATAAAATGATAATAGGCGGATGGCCCACTTTATTGAATGAAAGCACAAAAAATGCCATCATAATGAATAGTGGCTATGTGGATTTACTTTGTGAAGTTGATATGAGCAGGGCTACAGGAGTAAAACGAGACCCTACAAAAGTACGAAGTTTGATTCGCTCCATTGCCCGAAATACAGCTACATTGGTTGATAATAAAACCTTAGAATTGGATGTGAAAAATCTTGATAAAAATGAATTGTCGAGAAATACACTGTCGGAGTATCTTGATGCATTGTCGCGCTTAATGATATTGTACGAACAACCTGCATTCAATCCACATATTCGTTCTTCGGCATCGTTGCGAAAATCACCCAAAAGGCATTTGTGTGACACCTCGTTGGCAGTTGCAGCATTGGGTTTGAACAAAGAGGCGCTCCTTAAAGACATGAGATATACCGGATTTTTGTTTGAATCGTTGGCAACGCACGAGTTAAATGTGTATGCCAAAGCGAATGATGCAAACGTTTTTCATTATAACGATTCGAATGGTTTGGAAGTGGATACCATTGTACAGAAACGAAATGGCGATTATGCTGCTTTCGAAATAAAGCTGGGTGTGGGATATATTGACGAAGCTGCCGAAAGTTTAAAAAAATTCGCTAGAAACATTGACTCGACCAAAATGGATGTACCAAAATCATTAAATATAATTACAGGTACCGGGATGAGCCACCGACGCCCCGATGGTATAAATGTAATTTCGTTGGCTTCGTTGGGAAAATAACTGAAATG
>JBMOHZ010000522.1:0-1725 GCA_049317585.1 Paludibacter sp. | reverse complement strand
CAATCACTCCTTCGCTTTTAAGCATCATTGATGAAGTTGCCAATAACCCCCAATTTTTTGAAGATACGCCTGCCTTTATGTATGCACTCTATCTTCTTTCACAATTTAGGGAAAAGAGAGCCTACCCAATCATTGCCCGATATTTTGGTCAACTTGGACTGGAGGATGATGCCTTAGAACCAACTGGCGATTTGGTTACAGAGGATTTGAGTCGTATTTTGGCTTCAGTTTGCAATGGTGATCTTGGCTTAATAAAGCAACTGATTGAAGATCAAAATGTTAATGAATATGTGCGTAGTGCGGCATTAGGTTCTTTTGTTGTTCTCTATAATAATGAGCAGATTTCACGCCAGGACTTGGTCAGTTATATTCAAAGGCTACTTGATCATTGTCTTGAGCAGAAAGAAGATCCTTACTTTGTCGCTAGCGTGGTGTGTAATTGCTGCGACATACATCCCGGAGAGCTCTATGATCAACTTGTTGCTTGCTTTGACCAAGCACTTGTAGATGAGGATGTTATTAGTAAGAAGTATCTTGATAGGTACCTGGAAATTGATAAAGACAAAGCTCTAGCTAAATTAAAAGAGAATCGTCAATGCCGGTTAATCGATAATGTCATCACAGAAATGGAATGGTGGGCTTGTTTTCACCCGAAAGCTAATGTAAAGCAAAATCTTGCACCAGCAATTGAACATGCCAACCCGTCAAAAGTGGGTAGAAATGATCCGTGTCCCTGCGGCAGTGGCAAAAAGTATAAAAAATGTTGCTTACATTAATTGTTCGTCCTTGTAAAAAGTTGATGGGTTGCGCCGGCTCTACAAACATCGGCTCAATGTGTCGATGGTTTAGCTCTTGAAAATTGACGTAAGCCCACAAAGTAAACGCTGCTCAGCCTGTGGTGCAGAGTTAATGTGTGGTTCTACTCAAGCGGGGAAATCATGTTGGTGCGCAGCCTATCCAGCCATTATGCCCATTGATTTTCAGCAGGATTGCCTTTGTGAAAATTGCTTAAGCAAAGCGATACAAGGAAAAATTGTTGAATTCATTGATACTTCCAGTCAGCAGGAAGTTATGGCTGTTGCTCATCAGTATCGAAATGATGATAAGTTGATCGAAGGTATCGACTATTTAATGGAAAATAATAACTGTGTCTTTACAAAATGGTATCACTTAAAACGTGGATTCTGTTGTGGGAACGCTTGTAAAAATTGCCCTTATTGAATGATTGTTGTCAATCAACGTTTAAAAGTATCGTAGGACGCTAATTAATAAAAGAGGGCGAGGTTCCAGTGTTACAATGCTTTTTATTAAACACAAATCATAAGGTTTTTACTATGCGATCTAATATGCTTTTTGTACCTGCTTTGATGCTTTTTTCTTTTTCTTCAGTTGCTGACGTTTCTTTGACTCAAGCAGATATTTTAGGTACATGGCAAATTGATAAAGAATCTCTTCAGAGTGACGGCAGTAAATCAAGAAGCTTAAACAGCACTTGGATCTTTAAAGCGGATGGAACAATGGAGGGCATTTCTCAGGATTCTGATGCGCATGCTCGAACCGAGACACTTCGTGCTTCGCTTAATTATTCGATTGAAGACGGCAAATTAGTCAAGCAGGCCGCTCCGGGTCGTTCAAAAATGGAAACATGCACAGCTATTGAGAAAGAAAACGATAAAATGGTTCTTAAATGCCAAGCCATTTATTTTTTTATGTCTAAAAAATAAG
>JBMOHZ010000521.1:0-1730 GCA_049317585.1 Paludibacter sp. | reverse complement strand
CGCCCGAAGGTATTTGTATACCTAAAGCATTAATTCCGTATACAGGGTTCGAACTTATTTCGTAAGATTTTTTTTTCTGAACGCAAATAACGCAAATTTTCACGAATCATATTATATTTAGTTTTAAAATATAAATTTATTTACTAACTATAAAATTTGTGTTCATTTGCGTTATTTGCGTTCAATATATTCTCACATCATCCGGCAAATTTTGTAATAAATGGAATTTTGCGTAGTAGAAAAATAACGCATATTGATGTAATTAGTGTGAGCAATACCACTAACGGAATGGAAATCAAAGGATGTGCCATTGTCCAAAAAATCCCTATCCTGTAAAATAGGCTAATGATCATTATATGAACAAAATAGATTCCGAAACTGTAATTGCTGATTAATTGCATAAGCTTTTTCAGAATGTGATTTTTTATTTCGTAGTTTTTGAACAAATAAAAAACAGCTATGGTTTGTGTAAATGCAAAAGCCTGGAATGTTCCCATTGTGGTAAGTGTTTGTTTTCCATTGCTTACACTCAGAAAATAGGTTGTTATAATAGCCAAAAATACAGTTGTACTATAAACCGCAAATGAAGTTGACCTTTTGGGTAAAAAATTTGGACTTGCTGTATGCAATAAATAACCCAAAAGCAAGTAGCCTACGTGTAATGAATAATTGAAAAGGCGCTGGTAAAGTATACTTTCGAAATTTATATTGATAATTCCAATACTTTGTAGTGTGTTGAATAATAGCCATAAAGCTACAAACAAGACCACTACCTTTTTGTCAATTTTTCGTAAAATTCTGGCAATAAATGGTACAAAAAGATACAATAGCAAAATCATATACACAAACCATAAGTGTACGGATACTCCTTCGCGAATAAAAAGTTTCAGAGCCCAGGCTATTATTGAGTCAAAATCATGAGGACGTTCCCAGGCTCGAAGCATAAACCAGCGAAAAACCCAGTATGCTGGTAGCCAAAACAAAAAAGGAACAAATACTTTAGAGAATCTTTTTTTGTAAAAAACCAGATAACTTTCGTTTTTGGTGAGTAATGTTGCGCCACTTATAACAAGAAAAATTGGAATTACAAATCGAATTAAATTATTTATAATCAATCCAATAGTCCAGTATTCCATGTTTTTGCCAAAATTCATATTCATTACTGGAGTATTAACATGAATGGTGATAACAGCTAAAGTAGCCAAAGCGCGTAAGGTGTCGAAATACTGTATGTTTTTTACTTCAGAGTCCATTTTTTAAAATAGCTTCAGCAATAATCAAATCATAAGGAGTTGTAATTTTGATATTCTCGCGATTACCTTCAACTAAATGAATCTTTGCATCTTGGTTTGATTTGTTTAAAGCAAAATAAGATTCTACAACCGATGCGTCGTCAGTAAACAATGGCGAATACTCTTGCATATAAGCCGCTTTCAATAAGTTCGAATCAAATATTTGTGGGGTTTGAACTAGTCTATATGTTGATCGATCCACTGCAACGTTTTTGTTTGCTTTCAATTGTCGTATGCTCTCAATACATTCAGTTGTTGGAATTGCATTTCCAAATTGCATGGCAGTGTCAAAACATTTCTGAATAGTATCTTGACTTACCAATGGTCTAACGCCATCATGTATGGCTACTAATTCAGAATCATTTATCAAATTCAATCCATTAAGTACAGATTGAAAGCGGTTTTCGCCACCATAAGCCAGTTGATGTTTTATAGTAA
>JBMOHZ010000520.1:0-1741 GCA_049317585.1 Paludibacter sp. | reverse complement strand
CAACACGATATGACACGAATAATTAAACTTGTACTGTTTGGAATTATACTGATAGCACAAAACACTTTGGCAAACGATTTTAAGAAAATCTACAACCGTATGTACAATGAGTATCTGAACAATCCATCGAAGAGTTCGGTGGAGTCGCTTTTAAAGAAAATGAACAGTAACGGTAGTTTTACTGATATTAATTATGCCGCCAAAGATGGCTCGCCACGCAAACATGTATTGAACCTAAATTCGCTGGCGGGTGCTTACGAAAATCCGGAAAATGCGTTTTATGCCAAAGACGAAGTTCGCTCGGCTTACCTTCGTTCGCTGAATTTCTGGATTGACACCAACAACGAAGCGACAAACTGGTGGTACAGGTATATTCCTTATCCCAAAGAACTGTCGAGAGGTGTAATTTTGATGTATAACGAACTGAAACAGGACAAAGCACTTTTTGATAAAACAATAAAGTACCTGCAATGGAGTTACGATAATTCGAATGCGAGCAGACTTACCGGTGCCAATGGTGCCGATATTGTAATGGGCTCGATAGCAGCTACTATCCTCACCGAAAACGATACGCAGATGTTGACTTATAAAAACAAAATGACTGAATTACTAACCATTCAGCCTGTGGAAGGAATTCAGCCCGACTACCAGTTTGCACAACATTGCGGTAATGGTCGGCAGTTGTATTTCACTAATTATGGCAAAGAATTTGTAAACTCGGTGATGTATTATCTGGAATTCTGCAATGGCACTAAATATCAGACTGAAGGCGTAGAATTGCTTCAGGATTTGTTTATTAATGGTGTACAATGGATTTTTTACAACAAACATTACGACCCTAATAATGCAGGACGATACAACAGTTCGGAGCAGTATTATGCACCAGTTAAAGCGCTTGCCGACAGATTGCAAAAACTAAAAGTAACAAAGAAAGAGGAGATTCAGGCAGTTTGCAGACGTATAGGTGGCGAAAATTCGCTATCGGGAAACCGTATGTTTTGGCGTTTCGATTATATGATTAACCGTCGTGCCAATTATTATGTCAGCACCCGCATGTCGTCCACCCGAACGGTTGGAGCCGAAGCTGGAAATGGCGATGGTGAATACAATTATTATTCGGGAAATGGCACGAATTACCTGTTTGTAACCGGAAAAGAATACGATGGAACTTATTTTAAAAAATTCAACAACCGACAGTTTCCGGGAATTACAGCTGAACAGGATAACGATAAACTTCCCATTCCGAATTGGGGTGAGTTTGGCAATAACGGAAATGCTTTTGTGGGTGGTGTTTCGGACAGTACGTATGGAGCTTGTGCTATGATACTAGACCGTCGCGAGTTGAAAGCACACAAAGCATGGTTTTACTTCGATGACGAATTTGTATGTCTCGGAGCCGGAATTACCCGAAATAATGGGAAAGCCAATGTGTATACAACACTCAATCAGACCAACTACGATGGCAAATTGCAATATTCAACCGCAGGAAAAACTGAAAGTCTGAAAGAAGGAAAAACACTTCAATCGCCCGATTGGATGCAGTACGGAAGTACCACCTATTTCAATCTGCAGCCTCAAACAGCGTTTGTTGTTGCTTTGGACACAGCACTTTTCAGTCTGAATATAAATCACGGCCTGAACCCGCAAAACGGCAGTTATGCTTATCTCGTAAAGCCCGGAATGAATCAAACTGCTGACGCTGATAAGTATCAAAAAAGCATTCCTGTGAAAATTATTTCCA
>JBMOHZ010000519.1:0-1746 GCA_049317585.1 Paludibacter sp. | reverse complement strand
CAACGAACGTTACAACCTGCGTGGAGTTTCGGCATCGAAAGAAGATGTACATAATGCCATTAAGAATATCGACAAAGGACTTTTTCCACAAGCATTTTGCAAAATAATTCCCGATTTTTTAGGGAATGATCCTGATTACTGCAATATTATGCATGCCGATGGAGCTGGCACAAAATCCTCGTTGGCATATATTTACTGGAAAGAAACGGGCGATATTTCAGTATGGAAAGGCATTGCACAAGATGCATTAATTATGAATATCGACGATTTGTTGTGCGTGGGAGCTACTGATAATATTCTGCTCTCGTCTACCATTGGTCGCAACAAAAACCGCATTCCGGGCGAAGTAATTTCGGCTATTATTAACGGAACAAATGAGTTGGTGAATGAATTGGCCGAAATGGGTGTAAATATATATCCAACTGGTGGCGAGACTGCCGATGTAGGCGATTTGGTTCGCACTATTATTGTAGATAGTACCGTAACTTGCCGAATGAAACGTGCAGATGTAATTGACAATGCAAATATTAAATCAGGTGATGTAATTGTTGGACTTTCGTCGAGTGGACAGGCAACTTATGAAAAAGAATACAATGGTGGTATGGGAAGTAATGGACTCACTTCGGCTCGTCACGATGTATTTGCTAATTATTTAGCTGCAAAATACCCCGAGAGTTATAATGCCGATATCCCTCAGGAATTAGCTTATTCAGGCTCATGCCAGTTGACCGATGCTGTGGAAGGTTTGGATATTGATGCTGGTAAATTAGTACTTTCGCCAACACGCACATATGCTCCAGTAGTGAAAAAGTTGCTTGCCGAAATGCGTCCCTATATTCATGGTATGGTACATTGTTCAGGAGGAGCGCAAACTAAAATACTTCATTTTGTTGAAAATCTGAAAGTGATTAAAAACAATCTTTTTCCTGTTCCTCCTTTGTTTAAACTCATTCAAAAAGAATCGGGTACCGATTGGAAAGAGATGTACAAAGTATTTAATATGGGTCACCGATTGGAAGTATATTTACCAGCTGAATACGCCGAACAAGTTATTGCCATTTCCAAATCATTCAATATTGATGCTCAAATTGTAGGTTATTGCGAAGCATCTGACAAAAAAGAACTTTTAATTGAAAGTGAATTTGGAAAATTTGAATATTAAAATAAAACTGAATTTTATGCAAATACAAATTGTAAACCAATCAAAACATCCACTTCCTGAGTATGCTACAGTGCATTCGGCAGGCATGGATTTACGTGCAAACTTAACCGAGTCGGTTACACTTAAACCGCTCGAACGCAAACTTATTCCTACAGGCTTGTTTATTGAATTGCCCGAAGGTTACGAAGCACAAATTCGCCCTCGCAGTGGATTGGCAATTAAAAAAGGAATCACAGTACTTAATTCTCCAGGCACAATCGATGCCGATTATCGTGGAGAAATTTGTGTTATACTCGTTAATCTTTCTGCCGACGATTTTGTTATAGAAGATGGCGAACGCATTTGTCAAATGGTTATTGCTGCACATGCACAAGCTCAATGGTTGCAAGTAGATGTTTTAGGCGAAACCGAACGTGGAGCAGGCGGATTTGGACATACAGGAGTATAGCCCTATGGGCGTTATTATTGGTTATTAGGCTTCGCCGTTATTAATGATTATTAGCTTCGCGATATTTATAGTTATTTGCCCTGCGGGCGTTATTGATAGTTATTTGCTTTGCGTTATTAATGGTTATTAAATAGTT
>JBMOHZ010000518.1:0-1759 GCA_049317585.1 Paludibacter sp. | reverse complement strand
TTGGTACGCTCTTTCAGTCGTTCCCAAGCTCCAGTACCCAATTTATTAATACGTGGTGCTTCGCCTTCTTTGCCTTTGTATTTCGAAATGCGGTGCAGCGAATGTATACTTACAAAAATAATATCATCATCCTTGTAAATCAATTTCACCATTTCCTGCATTTTGCCATTTACATTGGTGCGAACCAAACCGCCAAAAGTACCCACACCATGATCCACATGCACCATGTAATCGCCTATACGAAATTGATTTAGCTCTTTGAGTGTTAAAACAACTTTTCCCAAACGGGTACGGTCGGTACGTAGTTGATATTTATGAAAACGGTCGAAAATTTGATGGTCGGTATAGCAAAAAATGGATAAATCGTGGTCGATAAATCCTTCGTGAAGCGTATTTTTAATAGGTTGAACCGATATATTATCGCCACGGTCTTCGAAAATGGATTTAATGCGGTCAGTTTGCTTTACGCTATCGCTCAGTATAAAAAGTTCGTAACCTTGAGTCACTCCTTGTTTCAGATTATCGGCTACTAAATCAAAATTTTTATGAAATATAGGTTGAGGCGAACAATTGAAATTGATTTCTGCTTTTGTTTTAAAATAAGATGTGGCAGCCCATTCAATTTTTCGAAAAGGAATAGTTTGCTGCATAAATTCATCACCTGTAATGCGATTTTTATGTAAGTCGGGGGTAGTATTGCCGTCATTAGCTTTCACCAAAGCTTCGTCGTAAAGTTGGTTAATCCTTTCGCGCACAAACGAAGGAGAATTAAACGTGAGCCATGATGTTTCAGAAATAAATTCTAAAAACGATACAAGAGCTAATTTTTTATCAACATGTAAGTCTGGAATAATTTCCACCTCCGTTCGTTGTTCCTTCGAAAGCTGTGTTTCAATATCGAAAACACGTATTGATTCTACTTCGTCGCCAAAAAAATCGCAACGGAAAGGCATTTCGAAAGCAAACGAAAATATATCGACAATACTACCACGTACCGAAAATTGGCCGGGTTCGTACACAAAATCCACCCGTTCGAAACCATATTCGCGAAGCATTTCGGTGAGAAAATCAATACTTAGGCTTTCGCCTATTTGTAAACGGAGTGTATGTGTTTTAATACTATAGGCCGAAACCACTTTTTGCATCAATGCCTCAGGGTATGTAATTACAACACAAGGAATGGTGCTATTTGCCAATCTATTGAGTACTTCAGTACGCAAAATTTCGTTCGAAGTATCGAGCTGCGAAAGTTTTATGGCTTTTTTGTACGACGATGGAAAATAAAAAACCTCTTCGGGCGATAGTATTTGCTTCATATCATTATAAAGATACCCTGCCTCGTCGGCATCATTCATAACAATAACTTGCGTATGAGGTCGAAGTTTAAAAAGAGAAGTGGCCACAAGTGCGCATGCCGAGCCATTTAAACCTGTAATTTTCAGGTTTAGTTCGGCAAAATCAGCCCAACGAGTAAGTGCACTTACCTGCGGATGTTGAGCATAACGTAACTGTAAATCGGAAAGAGTCAAATTTGCTTTTTTGTTTAAGGCTGCAAAGATACGATTTGTATTTTGAAAACACGAAAAATACTACTCACTTTAATAAAATAGCGTTTTAATTGCTGTGTCTTTCGTCAATTGTTTATTTATCAAGTCAGAATCCGTCCACAAAATCCAACGGCAATTGTTACAGTCAATATTTCTTTTTTTTAACTCTGAAAGTGGATAAACAGTACAAGCCAATATAAAATCGATTGATG
>JBMOHZ010000517.1:0-1759 GCA_049317585.1 Paludibacter sp. | reverse complement strand
AGAATTATACTGCCCTGTTGCAAACCAACCATAATGATCGGTTACTGCCGGAGTTGTATCTGTAGCAACCTTTGCCAGATAGGCTGCTTTATTGGCGTTATAATTAGCCTTTTTGGTATTAAACCCACTTACAAACCATTACCAGCTGGGATCGCTTTGCAAATCACCTAATGGTGTCCATTGAATTACCCCTGTACCTCCAATGGATGTATCTATTAATCCTAAAGGGACTTGTTCTGAATTGTAAATACCCTGCAAACAATAATAAGCAACTGCCGAAATCCACTGTCTGTTTGCAGAATTATCCACTTTCCACGGACTATAAGTTGAACTGACCATATCGTATTGAGGAATGGTATCACCCATCAGCACATCCTTTAAGTAACGAATGTTTGTATTTGCCGTTTGTGCCTGGGTAGTAGCCCAATTCTTTTCTTGAATTAATGGTAATCCCATATTGGATTGACCACTACACATCCAAACATCACCTATCAGAATATTGGAGATAGTAGCTGTAGTAGTTCCGGTTAAATTCAGCGTGAGTGCACCACCACCGGCATTCATTGCAGGAAAAATCACTTTCCATTTCCCGTTCACTACTGTTGCATTTTTGGTGATGCCATTAAATTGAATATTGATAACATCATTTGCATCCGCAGTACCATAAATCGGGATGTCAACGCCACGTTGCATCACCATATTGTCGGAAAAAAGTGCATGTAATTTAACCGTTGCGCTTGAGCTCAAGGTAAGTACAGTTAAAAATATACTGAGTACGTTTTTTTTTGACAGTGAAAAAAGTTTATTTGATTTCATAAAGTTGAATTGAATGATTTGTAAGTAACACATTGATTTCCTGTATTTTTTGTCTTGGTTCTTGGCTCTTGGTTCTCTATTATTTTTCGTAGGACTTTATCTTCTGCACATACATTAAGTTGAGTGCCGATTTAAGTTTTTCAAGCGTTGTAGCAGCTTTGGGCTTGAAGCTTATGGTATTCATTTCGCCCGGCAAAATATCCATATAGTTATCGCTAAAAAAACCATCAACACCTTCGAAATTGAGACAAAGATTTTTCACCAATTGTTTGGAATATAGCCGAATGCTATATTGTTCGCCGTCTTGTGTGATTTCTATTTTTATTTCGGGGACAGGCAATTGCATATCTTTCACTTTGCCAAAGTAGAAACTGTTCTGTGCCAATACTTCGCCATTTTTCTCCAAAGTCATTACCAATACTGTATTGCTAAGGTCTGTTTTGAACGAAGCCGAATCTTTCTTCAGTACCGCCTGGGATATGTTCGGCGCAATATTCATTTTCTTTTCCTCCGACCAGATTACTTTTCCGGCAAAATCCATCACCTTGGCTTTAAACTGTACTGATTTGATGGATTCCAGTTTGTCCGACACCACACTTGCCACTACAGTTCCCTTGGTTTTGTGGGTGCTGATAATGATGGGTTCATTGGCTTTTTTTATAAAATAGTGCAATGCCTTCCAACGGCGAAAATAGTCGGTACTCGACCACGATGCCACCGGCCAACAATCGTTCAACTGCCAGTAAAGCGAGCCCATGGTATAAGGCATATTGCCACGATGTAACTCCATGGCTGCCCGTATTCCTTCGGCTTGCAACACCTGACCTAAATAGATAAAATCTTCGAACTTGGCAGGTACATTATAATACATTTTCATGTAATCCTTAATTGCCTGATTACCTATTGGACTGCGTTGATGGGCTTTCATAACCTCCGAGTTGAT
>JBMOHZ010000516.1:0-1763 GCA_049317585.1 Paludibacter sp. | reverse complement strand
AGTCCGTAATTTCGCGAATATAAAATTTGGATGTATTGCAGCGTGGCAGCAAATTATCCAACGACCAATCGAGCCATGCAAAATAGCGTTGTTCCTGTGTTAATGCCGTATTATTCCACGTATGAGATGATAATTCTAATTTGGCAGATACCTGAATCGTAGCCTGACCGTTGAAATAATCAGGAACATCTATTTGTGTAGGTTTATTAATGTCAATTGTTGTATTCGTGGAAGGCACAGGAATACAATCAGTTAATCCGCCTAACATAGCCGCCGCTTCGGCCTGCCACCGAAACGATTGTCCGCTGAAATTGCTGTAAGTAAGTGTAGCATCGTAAGTGATTGCTCCTTTCAGAGAACTTTTGAAATACTGCACCAGTGCATTTGTATTGGTAATCACGGTAAACTGAACATCACCAACTGTTTTGTATTCGTTTTCCCACAACTCGTCGGTTTGGTTGTAGCTCCATGTTTCGTACACATTGCGCAGGTACAAACGCGGTGCATCGCGGTTTACAATGCCGGCAATGGTCATTGCTATCAGTTTATCTTCAGCCAACTGACCCGAACCGTCGTAAACCACTGCGTTTATGGCAAATAGCTGATTACTAAGTAGAAGAAATAAACTGTATAGAAATAAATTTTTAATCATAAGTTTCTTAAATAATAAAAAATGTTTTACCCGCTTGCAGCGATGAACCATTCTAAAAAAATGTTTTACCCGCTTGCAGCGTGAAAACCATTTTTTTATTTTTTCTTTACAAACGCAACAACACTTGGCACTGCCCGTTCAGTGCCATCCGAAGGCTTATTGAGTAATGTTCCGCCGGCAATAATGGCCGAAGAACCACCACCATCGAGATTCAGTGCATTCACACAACCAATACCTTTCATAATCTGAGCCAATTCGAGCATTGTTGCTCCATCGCTGTAAGTTCCCTGTCGGCCATCGCACACAAAAAGAACTATCTTATTATCAGCAGTAGAGCCAATTACTGTGCGCGGCGGACGAATAGAAGTTGAGAAAATATCGGTTTGTAACAACTCGTAATTGGTCATGTATTTACCAGAAGTAGTAGTTGTAAAATCGAAACTAATTTTGCCGTTTTTCAGCAAAACGGGAGCACCACCAATGGCAGTGTAAGGATTCCATTTTACCGCAGTTGTTGGAAATGTTTGGTTTGGTGACGCTTGCGGCGTCTCACCTTCCACGTTTGGCGAAGGCAATTCGTACCCATTATCGCCGGAAGTCCACTTAAGCAAAGGCGTTTGTGACTGCGTAACACCAAAAGCACCACGCGTAACCGGATAAGAATATGAGCCACGTGTAAGTGCCGAGATATTATCTGCCTTTTTCGTATTTCGGTCAACTGCCAAACTGTACGAACTTACATTGCTGCCGCTATAACCAAAATAACCTCCATTAGTCATTACATAAGTTGTTTCGCCGGTGGAAGTTGCGATAAACTGACTTGGTTTTTGCGCTGTTGTGGCTAATGTTGTTTTCAATTCAATATTTCCAGTGCTCATGTCGGCAATGGCATACCAGGCGCTAAAAGAACGTCCGTTTAAGGTGGATGTCGTGTTATAAACTTTTATTTCGGCTGGTAAATTTGTATTAATTGCCGTCATTGGACTCCAAGTAAGCGAAAGTGCAGCAGGTTCAGCAGCAAGTGTGCCTTGCACCTCCGAACTGTAGGTAGTTCCTTGTGAATTAGTAGCATACGCTCGGATATAATAGTTTGTGTTTGCGTCTAAATTCA
>JBMOHZ010000515.1:0-1768 GCA_049317585.1 Paludibacter sp. | reverse complement strand
AAACGTAATTTTTTCGGATAAATACATTATTAATTGCAAGCCAATATTTTTTATGAAAAACCTTTTGTTTACTGCAATTCTACTGTTTTTGTTATGTTCGTGCCACACTATGGTAGAGGACGAGTTTCCGGATTTTAAGAAAACGCCTGTTTTGAATGCTTTTTTGCAAGCTGATAGCATTCTGAAAGTACAACTTACTTTTACTGCTAATTTAAAAGACTCCACTCCCGATTATGTATCCAATGCACAGGTAGTTGTTGAAAGTTCACTTGGAAAGCTCGATACTTTGAAATACACGCAAAAAGGTTGGTATGTAAGTACTCATACTGCTTTGGCTGGGGTTACCTACACCTGCAAAGCCGATATCGCTGGTTTTCAACAAGTAAAAGCACAAACAACCATTCCCGATTACAACATTATTCTCGATTTGGTATTTACAGAGCTTGCCGACTTGGGTAGTCAGGGCGAAGTTATTTCATCGTATGAGTTTTCGATTGCTTCTTATAAAACTCGCACTTGTTATTGGCAGGTACGGATGGTTACTCAGGGTTTTGACTATGAATATGACTATAAAACAAAAAAAATGATTCAATATCCTTCTTGGAACAATCAAGACATTTATATGCAGCCCGACAGAGATTCGGTATTGCTTACCGAGGCGGAACCATTGACTATTTTTTCGAACAAAAAAATGAAAAATGATACGTATAAAGTGAAGTTTTTTATTAATTCATACAGTAATGGCTTTCAGCCAAGTCGAAGTTATTTTATAGAATTGCGAAGTATAGACGAATCATATTATAAGTATCAGAAGCAACTCTATCTCTATTATATGTCCGAATATACTGATCTAGGAAGTTCGCCTCAAACCTACCCACTTTACAGCAATGTAATAAATGGGTTGGGAATTTTTACGAGTTTCTCGGTCTATCGGAAGTGTGTGGTGGAATAATAATAATTTGAACAGACAACTTATGAATTTTTTATCAAAACATTTTTCTTTGCTAACCTTTTTCTGCGTAATTGTGTCATTGTGTTTGGTTGAAAGTGCGTCTGCGACTTCCATACAGCTTTCGGGCTTTGTACGCGATAGTAAAACCAACGAAGTGCTGATTGGCGCAAACGTGTGGGAAACAATTCAGAATACAGGCACTGCGACCGATAATCGAGGTTATTTTAGCATAAAAGTAAACGCTCCTTGCAAGCTGAAAGTGTCGTATATTGGATATGCTACGCGGCTAATATCGGTTAATACTTCTTCCGATTCATTATTGGTAATTCGATTAATCTCCGGAACTAATTTGAGCGAAGTAACCGTTTTGGGGCAACGTGAGAATAAATCGGAAATCACACGCCTTTCAGCCAAAGAATTGATGCTTGTGCCTACCATTGGCGGAAAACCCGACGTAATGAAAGCGCTTCAGTTGCTTCCAGGCGTACAGAGCCAAAGCGAAGGAATGAGCATGATGATGGTGCGTGGTGGCGAGCCCGGACAAAATCAGTATTTGCTGGATAATGTGCCACTTATTTATGTCAATCATCTGGGTGGATTTTTGTCGGTTTTTAATCCCGATATGATTAACTCGGTGGATTTTTACAATGGCAATTTTCCGGCACGGCATGGCGGTAAGCTTTCGTCGATAGTGGATATTACACAACGAGAAGGTGATGTGTCAAAACATCAAGGTTCATTTAGTTTGGGTGTTACGGATGCTTCGTTTAGCCTTGAAGGACCATTGGCCAACAAAAAAATGAGTTATATGATTAC
>JBMOHZ010000514.1:0-1770 GCA_049317585.1 Paludibacter sp. | reverse complement strand
ATGACCTTTGCCGAACTATGAATATCGTCCTACTGCACGGATTTTGTGAAGACCGATCGATATGGAATGCACTAATCCCGCATGTCAAAAACAACGCTGAATTATTGACGCTCGACCTGCCTGGGTTTGGAAGTCAAAACGAGCAATTTTTGCATGGTAATTCGATTGAGGCCATGGCGGACTTCATTAAAGTAGCATTGGAAAAACGAAATATAAACGCGTGCGTTCTAATTGGTCATTCACTTGGTGGTTACGTTACGTTGGCCTTCGCCCGAAAATACCCACACCTGTTGCATGGCATGGGCTTATTTCATAGTACTGCGTTTGCCGATTCGCAGGAACGCAAGGCGGCTCGTTTGAAAACTATCGATTTTATAAAAACAAATGGAGCAACTACATATCATCGTGCACTAATTCCAAGCCTCTTCCAAACAAACGCATCGCCAACTTTAGTGGAAGAAACAATTGCTGCCGCTAAATCAGCAAAGGCCGAGGGCATCATCGCGGCCCTTAGCGCCATGCGTAATCGTAACGATAGCTTGGATGTGCTTCAAAATTGGAACAAACCAATACTCTTCATCGCCGGCAAATACGACGCAGTCATCACTAAAGAAAGCATTTTTGAACAGGCCGTATTATGCAATACAGCTATGTTGGAGGTGCTCGAAAACAGCGCTCACATGGGTATGGTGGAGGAGCCTCAACAAAGTGCCTTATTTGTTAATCGTTTTATTGCATTGTGTAAGTCGCAAACTGCGAATGCTTGATATTTAGTTGTTCTGTTGCCAAATTTGCCAACTTTCCTCGGCTTGTATCTCTAACATACGCAATCCATTTTGAATACGACCGCCTCGCTCCTTGCCCTTTTTTAAAAACAAGGTTTCTTCTGGATTGTAAATTAAATCGAAACAGATGTGGTCGGGCGATATTGCATTATATGGTATCAAAGGACAATCGTCGAGCTTTGGGAACATGCCTAATGGCGTGGTATTGATTATTAAGGTATGACTATGTACCATAGCTTCTGTTAGGTGTACGTAGCGAATAGCTCCTTCCTTTTCTCGACTAGATACAGTAATAAAATTGATGCCTAGTTTCTTTAAAACGAAGGCTACAGCCTGATATGCCCCACCAGAACCTAAAACAATAGCGGATGTTGTGGTTGACAAAAGTAAGGGACGCAATGCCATTTCAAAACCAATGACATCGGTATTGAAGCCAACCCAAACTTCATTTTCTCGTTTAACGCAATTTACAGCACCCACAGCTTGCGCCACCGGATGGATATGATGTAAATACGGGATGATTTCTTTTTTAAATGGGATGGTGACGTTAAAGCCAAAGAGGTTCGGGTTGTCGAGCAATAACTTTACCCCATCTATTTTTGGCATAGCGAAGTTTTCGTAACTGCAATCATGCAAGTTTTCTGTGATGAACTTCTTTTCGAACCAAGGTTTTGAGAAGGAGTGCGTTAGTGGAAAGCCCAAAAGTCCGAAAGTTCTTTTTTGCATTTAACTGAGCTTGTTTTTAAACTCGATTTTGTTTCTTCGGGAAACGCATCTTTATGAACTGCATAAAAACAGGAATCAGTGAAACACCTATGATACCGAGTATCACCATTTCAATATGCTTTTGCACCCATTCGTTGTGGGCAAAGGCATAACCAGCAAACGTAAGTAATGTTACCCAAAGCAGCGCACCTACAACGCAGAATAGGATGTACCGGCTGTATTTCATACTTCCTGCACCACCAATAAATGGTGCAATAGT
>JBMOHZ010000513.1:0-1771 GCA_049317585.1 Paludibacter sp. | reverse complement strand
CATCGAAAATAGTGATTGATAATATAGTATGAATTGGAAGTCCATTACTTATGTTCAAAACCAGAGAAGCCGACTCAATAGAGCTAGAATCGGTATTTGGAATTTTAAACTTGTCAACAGCATCAGCTATATTTTTAAAAGCATTAGGAATTGAATCTTTATACTCGAAATAAGTACCCGAATTGAATTCAATTGGAATTTTGGTTTTGAAACTAATTTTAAATGTTCCATCCTGAGTAATGAAATTGGCATACTTCGATGGTTCATTACTACTCAATAATGTGAAATTATACTGTAAAATATCAGGTTTTACCGCTATCAATTTATCAGTTTGACCAAAAACTTTATCAAAAATGGGTAATTGTATATGAACTGTATCACCAGGCTTATTGGGTTTATTTTCAAAAGGGTGTGTATAAGTTTTACTTGTTCCAAAAACAGCATCTACAGTTTTAGTCCCTGATATGGCTCTCAAGTAGTCCAGTCGAAACCCTAGTTTCATACCAATATTACTCACTGCCGAAATGCCAATTTGCGGATTAGAAAAATTAAATATCCCATTTTTAAAACTTTTGCTAAGATTTAATGGTATTTCGGTAGTATTCAATACAAAATTAGAGGGATCGAATTTACCATATACTACGCTCCAGTTTAACGAAATAAATTGCAGGTCTAAATCTATTCTCGAATCAGGTGTAACTGTTAATGGTGCATTTCCAGTTTTAGCTTGTAGTTTAATTACCAGTGGAATACCCGATGTGCCAGCTCTGGTATTGAGCAGAACATTATTAATTGAAATATTTTGCATTGTATTAAATGCCGTTGGTTTAATAACCAATGTTGTAGAAGAATGATCTTCCTTACGCATTTTTTCAACAGGAAATTCAAGTGTAATTGTCAAATCCGAAGGGTTTATTGCTAATCCATTCACCGAAATTTTAACTCCCAACACAGCAGACGAGATGTTAATACTATCAATCCTATTTCGAGTTGTATCTTTATTTATACCAAGATTAAAAGTATCTTTATTAATAACATCAGGAATATTTGTGTTTTTTGGAAAAGTAAAAGTCCCCGAAGGTGATAAATAAATGGATTTTATAAGCGATTTTGAATTTTGTAATAAATCAATTTTCGGTGCTTTAAAATTCATAGAATCAGAACTTTGAAAAATAAGTTGAGTACTATCTTTTACAACATAATTACCATTATCGTAAGTTTTTATTAAATCGCCAAGATTCACATTAACGCCACCCAGAGGCACTAATATACCCGGTTCAATACCCACTTCGGTGGATACATCATTTAAATTTACATCTGCTTCGCATGAAATAAATAGTGCTATAATTATGAATAAGATGAATAATCTAATCTTCATGAATGTTGAGATTTATTTTTCGCAAATGGTATTTCGATATTCCATAACGATAAACAAAGATAGTATTTTTTCTTAAACGTTGAATCATTGATTTTTATTTGACAATGAAGGCAGTTTCGGGGAAATTAACCAGAAACACTGTTTCGGTTGCTCTGGTAAGTGCGGTATATAACCATCTGTAAAAGTCGCTATTCAGCTGCTCTTCTGCCACTTGTCCCGGATCTACAAATACTTTTTTCCACTGTCCGCCTTGTGCTTTATGACAGGTTACAGCATAAGCAAATTTCACCTGAAGGGCGCAATAAAATTCATTTTCCAACACTTTCTTTATCCGTTCCCGTTTTGTTGTAATCTCGGGATAGTCCTCCCATACTGCCTGGAATAATTTATTGT
>JBMOHZ010000512.1:0-1774 GCA_049317585.1 Paludibacter sp. | reverse complement strand
GAATACTGCCTTTAACTATTTCGATAATATTTTCTTCGGATAAAGAATTATTATCCAACGAATAACGTTCAATTTTTTTTATATTATCAATCAATCTTTCCACATCTTCGTCGCTCCCCGCTATTTTTACAACATGACCACGCGCCATTAATCGCAGGTTTGGATGTAAGTTTTTCAATAACTGTATATTGGCATTATTCACTCCGTAAAATACGGTTGAATCAGTATGTTCGGAAAGTTCAAAAATAGCCTCCCCAACCCCTCCTTCAGAGGGGCTAAGAATGCTATTTTTAGTAGTATGCTTCATATTTTGCATTTTTGTTATTCCCCCTTTAGGGGGTTAGGGGGCAGTTTAATATGCAAATAAAGGATAAGCTTCCATTGTACTATTTACGCGCTCACGAACAGAAGCGATAACGGCTTCATTTTCAACGTTTGAAAGTACTGTTTCAATCATTTCAGCAATTTCAGCCATCAAATCTTCTTTGGCACCACGTGTAGTGATAGCTGGAGTACCCAAACGGATACCTGATGTTTGGAATGCTGAACGGCTATCGAAAGGAACCATGTTTTTATTTACCGTAATATCGGCTTCTACCAATGCTTTTTCGGCTACTTTACCTGTGAGTTCAGGAAATTTTGAACGCAAATCTACCAACATAGAGTGATTGTCCGTTCCACCAGAAATAATAGTAAAACCACGGGCAATTAATGCATTTGCCAATGCAGCAGCATTTTTCTGAACCTGAACTTGATATTCTTTGTACGATGGATCAAGACATTCGCCAAAAGCAACGGCTTTAGCTGCAATAACGTGCTCTAGTGGACCACCTTGTATTCCTGGGAAAACAGCAGAGTCGAGTAGGGCAGACATCATTTTAACTTCGCCTTTTGGGGTTGTTTTGCCCCAAGGATTTGGAAAATCTTTACCAAGTAAAATGATTCCACCACGTGGTCCACGCAATGTTTTGTGGGTTGTAGAAGTTACAATATGCGCCCATTTCAAAGGATTTTCCAACAAACCAGCCGCAATAAGTCCTGCAGGGTGAGCCATGTCAATCATCAACAAAGCACCAACTTTATCCGCAATTTCGCGCATGCGATTGTAGTCCCACTCGCGTGAGTAAGCCGAACCACCACCTACAATCAGTTTTGGTTGTTCGCGCAAAGCCACTTCTTCCATTTGGTCGTAATCAACACGGCCTGTATCTTCTTTCACATTGTACTCGCATGGTTTGTACAGAATTCCTGAGCTGTTTACCAACGAACCGTGTGATAAGTGACCGCCATGTGATAAATTTAATCCTAAAAATTTGTCGCCTGGATTTAAGCAAGCCAAAAATACAGCTGCATTAGCTTGAGCACCTGAGTGAGGTTGTACGTTAGCCCATTCAGCGCCGAATACTTCTTTCAAACGGTCAATAGCAATCTGTTCGCTTTGGTCAACTACCTCACAACCACCATAATAGCGTTTTCCTGGATAGCCTTCGGCGTATTTGTTGGTCAACACCGAACCCATTGCTTCCATTACCTGTTCGCTTACGAAATTTTCCGAAGCAATTAACTCAATACCTTTCATCTGACGTTGTTTTTCACGTCCGATAATGTCAAAAATAACTTGGTCTCTTTTCATCTTTTAATTTATTTCTAATTTTACTAATTTATTCTAATTTTTCGAATTTTCATTCCCCTTTAGGGGTTAGGGGTCTTCAATAACTCCTGAAAACTTTCCACAAATTTTCCCACATGAAATCCATCCATAAGTGCGTGATTA
>JBMOHZ010000511.1:0-1783 GCA_049317585.1 Paludibacter sp. | reverse complement strand
CCCGCGACCCCGACCTTGGCAAGGTCGTGCTCTACCAACTGAGCTATTTTCGCAATTTGTTTTTGGTATTCAAATAATCCACCGATTAGTTGTTAACTTGCCAAGGTCGATACGTGTTGATTCATTGGGGCAAGGTCGTGCTCTACCAACTGAGCCATTTTAGCAATAAAAAGAACTCTCATCTTTCTGAAAGCGGCTGCAAAGATAAGTCCAATTTTTGAATTTCCGAAATTTTTTGAATAAAAAAATGCTTCAATCTTAAAATTATCACAAAAAAAGCAGACTAACAATCAATTAGCCTGCCTCTTTAAGTCTTGGGTTTATTACACTAGTGCAACAAATAGTTCTCCTTCTACTTCGGTAAAGCTAATTTTGCCTTCGCGGGCTAACCAACCTAATGAAAGGTTTAAATCTTTTTCGGCTAATTTAGTGGCTTTCTTTACTGCTTTGACATTTTGTGCGTTTACTGTCAATGCACTCCATACTAAACCGGCATTGTTTCCAATCTTTTCGTTTAACATAAAAGTTTGAGTTTTTAAGTTGTATACTAAACAATTTCGGCACAAAGATACATAAATATGTTGTATAACACAATTTTACAACATATTTTTATGAAATTATCAATATTATCCCTTCTGGATTTACGTGCATTATAGCCTGAATGTCAACACGAAAAAGAAATACAAGCTTTATAATGAAATAAAAAATTATATTTAATTAAAGAAATATTTCTCTAATTAGTTTCGTATACTAAATAATTGTAGTATTTTTGTACCGTCTTAATAAGGCTCAAAAAAAAGAGAGAATAAACAAATATATAATTCATTTAAACAAAAGAAAATGGCAAACTTGGATTTAAGCAAGTATGGTATTGTAGGCAACATTGAAATTGTACACAATCCATCTTACGAAGAATTGTTTCAGGCAGAAATTGATCCTGCAAACGAAGGATTTGAAAAAGGTGTTTTAACTACATCAGGTGCAGTATCGGTTGATACTGGTAAATTCACAGGACGTTCACCTAAGGACAAATTTTTTGTGAAAGATGCAGTAACCGATGAGCATTTATGGTGGGATGGCGTAATTAATCGCCCTACAACTCCCGAAGTATTTGAACATTGTAAAAACTTAGTAACAACACAACTTTCTACTGCTAAAAAATTATATGTAGTTGATACATTTTGCGGTACTAACGAAGATACTCGTTTGAAAGTTCGTTTTATTATGGAAGTTGCATGGCAAGCTCACTTTGTGACTAACATGTTTATCCGTCCTTCGCACTACGAATTGGCTAACTACGGTGTACCAGATTTTGTATGTTTGAATGGTTCAAAAACTACCAATCCAAACTGGAAAGAACAAGGCTTAAACTCTGAAGTATTTACTTTGTTTAACATGACTACCAAAATGCAAGTTATTGGTGGCACATGGTATGGTGGTGAAATGAAAAAAGGTATTTTTGCATTGCAAAACTACTATTTGCCTTTAAGAGGTATGGCTTCGATGCACTGCTCTGCCAATGTTGGTAAAGATGGTGATGTAGCTATTTTCTTCGGACTTTCAGGAACAGGTAAAACGACACTTTCGGCTGACCCTAAACGTTACCTTATTGGTGATGATGAGCATGGTTGGGACGATAATGGAGTATTTAACTATGAAGGTGGTTGCTATGCTAAGGTTATCGATTTGGAAATGGATAAAGAACCAGATATCTGGAGAGCTATCCGCCGCGATGCTTTGTTGGAAAACGTAACTGTAGGTGCTGATGGCGTGCCGGATTATA
>JBMOHZ010000510.1:0-1787 GCA_049317585.1 Paludibacter sp. | reverse complement strand
TAGCTATTCATGGTTCGTACCGATATCGTATGTCTCGCACTTCGTGGCGTGGAATTCGTTTTGGGTATAGAGGTGATAAAATGGAACTTTTTTGGAATTTCTTGAAATGGATATTCCTCACCATTATTACTTTAGGAATTTATTCGGCTTGGATGAGTGTGAAAATGCGTTCGTATGTTTACGGTAATATTAGAGCCGGAAATACAGAGTTTAAATACGAAGCATCCGGTTTAGAATTATTTATTATCATACTGAAAGGCTATTTTTTAACCATTATCACCCTCGGTATTTATATGTTTTGGTGGCAAAAAGAATTGTTCGAATTTCAGATTAACAATATGAGTTTGAATCAGGGTGATAAAAAAATAAGTTTTAAAAGTGCGGCTACAGCCGGTGGCTTTTTTAAACTTGTGGTACTTAATATTTTAATTTTGGTTTTTACGCTTGGGTTGGGTTTTGCATGGGTAGAAGTAAGGAATATGCGTTTTATATGCGATAATATCAAAATGAATGGTGATATTGATTTGGATAGAATTTCGCAAACCGAAGAAAATTATACTGATGCTGTAGGAGAGGAGATGGCTGATTTCTTTGATATTGACCTCGTACTTTAATGCAAACAGCTGCTACTTACTTTGATGGTGAAAGTTCAACGCCTCACCAAGTGGAGTTATTTTATGATGACAGAAGCAACGATTTGTTGTTTCTGTCATCTGACTATAATAACAAACGATGGCGTGTTGAGGATATCGAATTTCACAAACTAGACTTTTGTGTTGAAATATCGAACAAAGCCTATCCGCTTGAGTTATTAAAGATAACAAATCAGGATTTTATAGCCTTTTTTATAGCTCAACTAAATCAAAATGGTCAGTTATCCATTTATCAAAAGCTTTTGCATTTAGGTTTCAAAGTGCATATTGCTATTGCATGCATACTAATTGCTTTTATTGCTATTGGATATTTTTATTTAGTACCTTTTGTTGCCGAAAAATCGGTGGCTGTTATACCGCTGGAGTTCGATGATTACCTTAGTAATGAGTTTCTAGTGGATTATTTTGCCGATAATAAGGTGGATACACTTAAAACCGAACTGCTTACTGAATTTGGTTCAAAATTGAATTTTCGAAACAGAAGGCCTTACACTTTTGTAGTTGTGAAATCGGATATTATCAATGCTTTTGCGCTGCCTAATGCTAAAATCATTGTATTTACTGGCCTACTCGATAAAATGCAGTCGTACGAAGAGCTCACTGCATTGTTGAGTCATGAAGCGGTGCATATAAACAACCGTCATTCCGTTAAAATGCTTGCTCGTAACCTGGCGGGTTATATTTTTATCTCGGCCATGTTTAGCGATGTGAATGGAATAATGACTGTTATAGCTGAGAATGCCGAAAACCTGAATGCCTTATCGTATTCCCGAAAGTTCGAAAACGAAGCTGATAGGGAAGGTTTACAATTAATGTTCAATAACCATGTGAATGCTAGGGGAATGCTAAATTTATTTCAGCGCATTAAATCCGACGAAAAAGCGCTTCCTTCATTTCTTAGCACTCATCCCGTTACCGACGAAAGAATGGCAGAAATTTCGAAGCAAATTAATAACTCAAAAGCCAACCCGAAACAAAATCAGGAGTTGAAACAAATTTTTAATAAGATAAAAAGTTTGGATTAAATATAATTTCGAATTCTTGCCCCAAAAATATAATCCTATCAAATTTTGTAATAAATATGTCATAATTATGTTGTAAAACATTTTTATGTAGTTTGAGTTGGCCAGCGCG
>JBMOHZ010000509.1:0-1792 GCA_049317585.1 Paludibacter sp. | reverse complement strand
TAATAAAAAAGTACTTGGTATTTGCCTTGGTGCTCAGCTAATTGGCGAAGCGTTGAGCGCAAAAGTGGAGCATAGCCCTAATCGGGAAATTGGAAAATACGAAATTAAGTTGACAAATGCTGGGATGAATGACCCATTAACTTCGTTATTGCCCAAAATCATTGAAGTTGGACATTGGCATGGTGATATGCCAGGATTGACTACAGAATGTGAAATATTAGCGACGAGCGAGGGTTGTCCAAGGCAGATAGTGCGTTATTTACCAATGGTTTATGGATTTCAATGCCATTTGGAATTTACTACTGACGCCATTGCCGGAATGATAGAAAACTGCGGCGATGAATTAGTGAAATTTGCCGAAAAACCTTATATTCAAACACAAAAGCAATTACTGGAAAATGATTATTCGCAGATGAACAAGCTATTGTTTGCAATGTTGGATAAGTTTTCAACAATGCACTGAAAATTATAGTCGAAAATATTGGCTGTGAATAAAATTATTCTAACTTTGCACAACTGAAAAAACATATAAATTTAAAATAAAATAACTATGGCTGAAAAAACAACCGACGATGCACGCAAACCGTCGTTAGAAAAACTGAAAGCATTGCAATTGGCAATGGACAAAATTGACAAAGATCATGGTAAGGGCGCCATTATGCGTATGGGCGACAACAAAGTAGAAGATATAGCCGTAATTTCGACTGGCTCAATTGGCCTTAACGTGGCACTCGGTGTAGGTGGATATCCTCGCGGACGTGTGATTGAAATTTATGGTCCAGAATCGTCGGGTAAAACTACCTTGGCAATTCATGCTATTGCCGAAGCACAAAAAGCAGGTGGTATAGCTGCCATTATTGATGCTGAACATGCTTTCGACCGTTTTTATGCCGAAAAACTAGGTGTAAATATCGACGAATTGCTTATTTCGCAACCCGATAATGGTGAGCAAGCATTGGAAATTGCCGACCAACTTATCCGTTCATCGGCAGTGGATTTGGTAGTAATTGACTCGGTAGCTGCACTTACTCCTAAAGCCGAACTCGAAGGCGATATGGGTGATTCGAAAATGGGTTTGCAAGCACGCCTTATGTCGCAAGCATTACGTAAACTGACAGCTAACATCAACAAAACAAACACTACTTGTATGTTTATCAATCAGTTGCGCGAAAAAATTGGCGTTATGTTTGGTAATCCCGAAACAACAACAGGTGGAAATGCACTAAAATTCTATGCATCGGTACGTTTGGATATTCGTAAAATTGGCCAGTTGAAGGATGGCGAAGATGCAGTAGGTAACCAAACACGCGTAAAAGTTATTAAAAATAAAGTGGCACCTCCATTCCGCAAAGCTGAATTTGATATTATGTTTGGCGAAGGAATTTCGAAAACAGGCGAAATACTTGACCTTGGTGTGGAATACAATATTATCAAAAAAAGTGGTTCGTGGTTTAGCTACGGCGACACCAAACTAGCTCAAGGCCGCGATGCTTCGAAAGGGGTTATCAAAGACAACCCTGAATTGGCTGCCGAACTCGAAACAAAAATTGTAGAAGCTATCAAAAATAAATAATTTTTATCTTCTTAAAAAAAAAGAATGTCCGAAACTCAGAACTGAGTTTCGGACATTCTTTTTTGCATACAATCGAACCAATATATAGCACAATCAATTCGATTGCTGTTTAATTTCGATCCGTTTTACGCTTAAAACATGTCGCTAATCCGCATATATCGCATCCGTGAGGAGTGCTTGTAACATTTTTTCCCATTCCGATAATGCCACTAATGGACT
>JBMOHZ010000508.1:0-1798 GCA_049317585.1 Paludibacter sp. | reverse complement strand
TTCTCTTGGTCTTTCGCAACAATAAAGTGCCAAGGCGTGCGGTCTTCGTGGTGTCCCCATGTCATGGTTACATAGTCTTTCAACTGCGAAGAACCTATCAATCGGGCTTTTGGCGACAAATGAAAAACAGTGTTGCTTTTCAAAAACACTGTCCCCGAAACAAAATCACCGGCAGGGATAATAATGGTACCACCCACTTTGGCAGCGGCATCAATGGTTTTTTGAATGGCTATGGTATTCAGAGTTTTGCCATCGGCTTTAGCTCCGAAATCGGTGATTACGAACTCTGTTTTTTTAGCCGAATTTGCCAGCATGCATATTAATAATAAGTAACTTACAACAATCTTTCTCATTCTTTTCTTTATTGGTGACTAATTTGAATTTTATTTCACAATGAATAATTTACAACCATGACGTGCTAAAGTCACGGAATAGGAGTCCGTTTGTTTTCCTAAGTCTTTCTGAGTCCACGCATCGTGTAAGTTGAGTTTTGATTTAAGTCCTGCTTTTTGAAAGTTGATTTCAAAATTCGATACATCACGACCTAAATTGTACACAGCCAAAGCAATTCCTTTAGCACTCATTTCCTTCTTCCAAACTTGCACATCACCTTCTGTATATACTAAATGCGCCTGTTGCCCCAAGACGTCTTGGTTGATGGCAATCACTTCGTCATTAGTAATTAAGTTGAGTGTAAAAGAGTCTAATTGTGCCAAATCGCAACCTAGCATCAAGGGAGCCGAAAGCATTGCCCATTGGGTAAAATGCGTATATTGTTCATTGCAAGTTAAACGTGATGGTCGTTGATTTCCTCCCCAACCAAGTTTGCCTACGACCAGCATATCAGGGTCGTTCCATGCCCCTGGTGCTGCATAAAGGTAGGTATCTTTTTGTCGTTCGAATCCGATGGTTTTCATACTAAACCAAGTATCAATAATATCGTTGGTGGTGCGCCAAGTGCTTCCGCCAGCTTGCGAACCCCATTCCCATACATTACCCAAACCATACTGACACATTCCTAAAACAATATCTCTGTTTAATGATTTTAGTTCTTTGCTTATTTGCAAATAGGGTTTCATGTATTCAGTTCTGGTATTTTCCAGAATAACTTTGTCATACGAACACCAATCGTATTTCAAGAAATCGATTCCCCAGTTAGCCCATGTTTTGGCATCTTTGCGTTCGTAGTTCAAACTACCTATTTTATGCCCACAGGTATATGGTCCTGGCGAGGAATAGATTCCTAATTTCAAACCACGGTCATGAGCATAATCAGCCAACAGTTTCATGTCGTTAAATTTCGAGTTCCATTGCAAGGTGCTATCCGCATTGCGTTGGTCGGCTTGCCATCCGTCGTCAATATTGATATAGGTCCACCCATGATTGGCAAGTCCGAATTTCTCAAAAGCGTCAATGGCTTGTCGCACTTTTTCCTCAGACACCCCCATTCCCCAAGCATTCCAACTATTCCAGCCCATAGGAGGCGTAAGAGCTAGTTTATTGCCAATAACAATGCTGTGCTTACTTGATGTTTTGCCTTTGGTATTGGTAGCTTTGATGGTAATGTTATAGCTGTCAGCTTTAGTGACAACACCACTGATAATATTGGTTTTTGGGTCGAATGCAAGTCCTTTTGGCAAGCCACTAACTTTAATTTTCATTGGCTGCTCACCCGTAACAGGTATTCTGAAAAGATAGGGTGAACCTGGGCGGGCAGCCGAAATCATAGCTCCATTGATTCGTGGAAATTCACTCGTGGCAGGTGTTTGTAAATAAAACGCTTCGGCTTCGGGGTAAA
>JBMOHZ010000507.1:0-1801 GCA_049317585.1 Paludibacter sp. | reverse complement strand
CTAAAACTACTGTTAAGTTGGTCTTTTTTACTGTTTGTTTCAACTGTTTTTGCCACTATTCCCGCTGGATATTACACTACAGCTACAGGTAGCGGCGCAACCTTAAAAACACAATTGTACAATATTATCAAAAATCACACTGCTCGTAGCTACGACAATTTGTGGACTGATTTTCAGACCACGGATGCTAAAGCCGACGGCAAAGTATGGGATATATATACCGACATTCCAGCGGGAACTCCGGTTTATACATTTTCTTTTGGTACCAATCAGTGTGGAACGTATTCCATTGAAGGCGATTGCTATAATCGGGAACATTCGTTTCCAAAGAGTTGGTTCAATGATGCTACTCCTATGTACACCGATCTTTTTCATTTGTATCCTACTGATGGAAAAGTAAATGGCGAAAGAAGTAATTATCCTTATGGTGAAGTGAATGGAAGTGCAAGCTATACATCTTCCAATGGTTCGAAGTTAGGAAATTGTACGTATCCAGGCTATACAGGTATTGTTTTTGAACCGATTGATGCCTATAAGGGTGACTTAGCACGTACGTATTTTTATATGGCTACGCGCTACGAAGATGCCATTGATACCTGGCAACCCAACGATGTAAATGCTGATGCCATATTAAATGGAACAAAATTTCCGGCCTACGAAACTTGGTTTCTGAATATGTTAGCCGAATGGCACGTGGCCGACCCCGTTTCGACAAAAGAAACAGCGCGTAACGATGCGGTGTACAGCAAACAGGGAAACCGGAATCCGTTTATCGATCATCCGGAATATGTATATCAGGTGTGGGGAGTAGGAAGTGTGGCAACACCCGAACCAACGAATTTCCCAACCAATGTTTCGGCACGAAACGTAAAACTGCAATGGGCAGATGCCGTGGGAGCAGTAGTGCCGCAGAAATATTTAATACGAATAAGCACAAGCAGTTACAATGCTATACAAACACCGGCCGACGGAACAGCATATAGCAATACTGCTAACGATATAAATGTAGATGCCGGCGTGCAAGAACTTTGGTTGAAAAACCTTAACACTGGAACCTATTACTTTAAAATATTTAGTTACACCGGCAGCGGTGCAACGACCAATTATAAAACCGATGGAATAGTGCCGCAAATGAGCGTAACGATTCCGTAACAAATTGAATAATAACAAAATATTAATAATTTAAATTTTTATTTTTATGAAAAAGAAAATTACTTTATCCGCCGATACGAGACGAAACAAATTCTCTTCTGGTTTTAAGTTTTTAGGTATTCTGCTTTTCGTTCTGCTGGTGAGCGGGAAGAGTTTAGGGCAAGTAAATATTACGGATAATACTACGAAAACCGAATCACTTACTAGTTATTTGGGCACTAGTACAAATCCAACAAATTGGGATTTACTTGGGTCTGGTACTTCTTATGGATTTAGAGGTACAGCTCAAACAACTGGAACATCTGGTGGTTGGTATGGCAATGGCAATATTTCCTTTCTTGGAAGTGGTAATGCTTCAAATGGTAATGCTACTTGGAAGCTTTATAATACAAGTGGTGTCAATATTAATAGCTTTTCACTCTCATTTACTGGACGATTATGGAAAACTGGAACAGCCTCACCAGTTGTCAGAGTATATTATATGACTAGCTCATCTTCTACTTTTCCAGTAGCTGGAACAACTGGGTGGACAGAAATTACTTCATGTTCTTTTAGTGATGCAACTTCAAGTATTTCTACAGGAGCAACAATATCTTCAGGAACAGTAACAGCTACTGTAAGTAATAACAATTATTTATTCTTAAGATGG
>JBMOHZ010000506.1:0-1802 GCA_049317585.1 Paludibacter sp. | reverse complement strand
AATGCTGGCAGAAGTTGCCCAAGTCGTGCTGCACTGATGACAGGAATGTATCATCACAAAGCTGGTGTAGGCGCAATGGCAAATCCGATGGGTACGCTGACAGCTTACCAAGGATTTTTGAATGACAGTTGTATGACAATTGCTGAAGCTTTGCGAAGCAATGGATATGCAACTTATATGTCAGGCAAATGGCACATTGGTAATAATCGCCCTCACTGGCCGGTGGACAGAGGGTTTGAGCATTCTTTCTTCTCTAAACAAGGAACAAATAGCTATTTTTATCCCAATGGTAATCCACAAACCGATTTGGAAACAATGGCAATAGACAGTACCTATTTTATAGCACCTTTAGTGGGATATTATAATACCGTTGCTTTTACCGATCAGGCTGTAAGGTATATAAGCGAGAGTAAGACTGACAAACCATTTTTTCTCTATCTGGCATATACTTCGCCACACTGGCCATTACAAGCATTACCCGAAGATATTGCCAAATATAAAGGTGTATATGATAAAGGGTATGAAACTGTAAGAGAAGAACGGTACAACAGAATGATTCAAATGGGTTTACTCAAACCGGATTGGAAAATTTCGTCTCGAGATAGCTCAGTGCCACCTTGGAAATCGCTTTGTGATGAAGAAAAAACTTATTGGAGCAAAGTGATGGAGGTGTATGCTGCAACCGTTGATAGAATGGATCAGGGAATAGGAAAGGTTATAGCTGAATTGGAACGTACCAATCAATTAGATAATACATTAATTATGTTTTTGTCGGATAATGGTGGTTGTGCCGAGGAGCCCGGAAAATCATTGGATTACACAAAAAATCTTGCTGAAATGGGAAATGCAAAATCTTTCATTTCTTATGGCTCAAAATGGGCAAATACAAGTAATGTGCCTTTCAAAAAATTCAAGCATTTCGAACATGAAGGAGGTATTTCTACCCCATTTCTTGCCCGATATCCTGCAATTATTAAAGCAGGTACACTAACTACACAAGCCGCACATATAACTGATATAATGTCTACTTGCTTGGATGTTTCGAACACACAATATCCAACATCGACAAACTCAAAACTTAGACCTTTGGATGGCGTGAGTCTCCTTCCGGCTTTTAAAGGGGAAAATACGGTGTTAAATGATACCATTTTCTTCGAGCATCTCGGGTTCAGAGCTTTACGATTGGGTGAATATAAAATTGTATCGGTTTATCCCGAAAATGTGTGGTCGCTTTATAATATAGCTTCAGATCGTACTGAAACTACTAATTTAAGCAAAGCAATGCCAGCAAAAGTTACAGAATTAGATTCTATTTATCAAAAAATTGCCAAAAGGTCAAATGTAACTGATTGGTCAATAGTGTCAAAATTAGGCTCTCCTGGTGAAATGAGAAGAAAAGCAAAAAATCGAGATAAAGATTAAATTCAAATAACTTATTTTGCAAATGAAAAAACAAACTCAAATTATTACAGCATTGTTTTCAGCATTGTTTCCAACTTTGCTAAAAGCTGAACCTCCTCGTCCTAATATTATTGTAATTCTGGCTGACGATATGGGTTACTCAGATCTTGGATGTTTTGGTAGCGAAATACATACACCCAATTTAGACCGATTGAGCCATGAAGGTATTCGCATGACTCAATTTTACAATGCAGGAAGAAGTTGTCCGAGTCGAGCTGCACTTATGACTGGCATGTACCATCATAAAGCTGGAGTGGGTGCAATGATACATTCTGTAGGTGACCTACCGGCCTATCAGGGCTTTTTGAATGACAGTTGCATGACAATTGCAGAAGCACTTC
>JBMOHZ010000505.1:0-1806 GCA_049317585.1 Paludibacter sp. | reverse complement strand
GGAGGTTCACTGTCAACCGCTTTTTGACCCGTTACCTGAATGTCGTCGAAATAATAAGCAGAGCCGGTTAATGAACTATTTGAAAAACCAAGTCCGAAATAGGTTGATTTTTTTATCGCATTGTTTTGCGTGGCTCCTTCCAAATAATAATCCGTTTCAGTAGCTAGTTTGCTGTATAATTTAAAATTACCCGAAGCATCGCGCGTTACTTTTACTTTTAACTCCACCAAACTACGATCAGTGCGCTTATCTGTACCATCTATAATTTTGGTTTTTTTGGTACCTTCCTGCACCCAAAGCGAAATATCGTCCTGCGTATCGCCAATTTTTACAAAATAACCATTGCACGAATTTAGTATATCTTGCTTATCAGCAACTATATACACTACTGCATAATTGGACGATGAAGGATTGTAATTTATTTTCGCCCAACATTCCCAAACGGCATTATCGAACGATTCGGATGATGTTACAAGATAAGATTGTGAAGTGGTCAGCGCATTTGATTGCAGATTAAAAGCAGCATTTACTTTGAAATTTTGAGTCATCCCCATCCATTCGGGATTCGAATTAAATTCGCCGTCGATGAACGATTCAGTTATTTGTGCGTTAATCAATAAGGAAACAAAAAGCATAAAAAACAGCTGAAGTTTTCGCATAGTTTGCTAATTATGTAAAAATGAATTACTTTTGCAGTCAGATTCTGAAAATCAGTAGGTTTAGCCTTTGATTTTGTATATTTATCCAGTGTAAATGCAAATATAGAATTTTTTTGTTACAAAATAAAACAGAAACAATAAAATTTTAAAACACATAAGTCACATAAGATAAATTTAATATTAGAACTTAAGTGCCTTATGTGGTTTTTCTTATAAAATCAAGCTCACATAAGATATATATTTCAACAATAATTCCCTCCCTAGTTAAGGGTTAGGGGTAAACTAAAAAAACAATGAGAGTAGCAATTGTAGGCGCCAGTGGCGCTGTAGGCCAGGAATTTTTGCGTGTGTTGGCCGAACGCAATTTCCCATTGACGAACTTAACCCTTTTTGGGTCGTTGCGCAGTGCGGGTAGTGTATATGAGTTCAAAGGTGAAAAACTCACCGTAAAAGAGCTCAAACACGGTGATGATTTCAAGGGTTTTGACATCATCTTTACATCAGCAGGAGCCAGTATTTCGAAAGAATTTGCCGAAGATATTACTAAATTTGGTGGCGTAATGATTGATAATTCATCAGCTTTCCGCATGGATACTGATATTCCATTGGTAGTGCCTGAGGTAAATGCAGTCGATGCCAAAGATCGTCCACGTGGTATTATTGCCAACCCAAACTGTACAACCATTCAAATGGTAGTGGCTCTGAAAGCAATCGAAAACCTTTCGCACATCAAACGTGTACACGTTTCTACGTATCAGGCAGCTTCGGGTGCAGGTGCAGCAGCAATGGACGAGTTAGAATTGCAATACAAACAAGTTTTGGCGGGCGAACAAGCTACTGTAAGCAAATTTGCCTATCAGTTGGCTTACAACCTCATTCCACAAATCGACGTTTTCACCGACAATGGTTACACCAAAGAAGAAATGAAAATGTACCACGAAACACGCAAAATTATGCACTCCGACGTTGAAGTAAGTGCTATGTGTGTGCGTGTACCGGCGCTTCGTGCTCACTCCGAAAGTGTATGGGCTGAAACTGAAAAACCGCTTAGTGTTGACGAAGTTCGTGCAGCATTTGCAGCAGCTCCTGGCGTCGAAGTAATCGACAATCCGGCTGAAAAGAAATACCCAATGCCATTGTTCCTTTC
>JBMOHZ010000504.1:0-1810 GCA_049317585.1 Paludibacter sp. | reverse complement strand
TTTCCAACCCGAAGAAATGATTGACTATCCACATCTTCGTTATGCTGGTGCTGCCACTTTTGTAGCCGATGCTGGGGAGAGTGCGATGCAGCTTTTTATTTAGACAAAAGAACCAAGAGCCAAGAATCAAGACATTGTTCATGGCTTAAATAATCTTCAAATTTTCAAATTATAAATTTTCAAATTAATAAAATTATGACAACCGACGAATTAAAAAATGTAACATCGAACTTAACAGTTGATGCACGCGGAACAGCTTGTCCCGGACCACTTTTGGCAGCAAAAAAAGCCATTGGCGAAATTGAATCAGGCGAAATTATGGAAATCCTTTCGGCCGACGAAGGTACTAAAAATGATATTCCACGCTGGTGCGAAAAAATAGGTCACGAATATCTTGGTTTTTACGACGAAGATAGCTTCAGCCGCTTGTTTTTAATCAAAGAATAAAACCTACCCCCAACCCCTAAAGGGGAGTTTAAGTTACTTTTGTTTTATATAAACGATGGTAATTTAGTTCCCCTTTAGGGGTTAGGGGCTATTTTTTTATCATACTTATGTCAACTCCTATAAATCAATCACCAGCAACCAAATCACCCAAGATTTTGGTTTTTTCCACCGATAAAATCTCCGATCCGGGGATAGATCAGGCTGGTTTGCGTAAAATCCATTACGCTCCTTCCGTTTATGTAATCAGTTTGCCATGCTCATCGGGCATTAAACCCAAATGGATTATGCATGCACTCGAAAATGGTTTTGATGGCGTTTTTATTGCTGCCGACGGACACGAATGTTCATACAGCTCTCGTTGTGCCGACCATACCAACACGATTGTAGAAAAATCGCAGGAGTTGATGAAAGAAAAAAACATAAATCCCAGACGTGTGCGTATGGCGGCTCTTTGTTCGGTGTGTGCCGAACCCTTTATGAGTCACATGGAAAATTACGGGAAAATTTTAGCAAGTTTAGAAGACTGATTATTATGAAGGAAAATAAAAACTACGACGCCCTCGTCATTGGTGGCGGAATTGCTGGTCAGGAAGCAGCTTTGAGTTTGGCTGATATGGGTCACGAAGTATTGTTGGTTGATAAAGCATTGTCTATTGGTGGTAAAATGATTCAGTTAAGTAAGGTATTCCCAACGCTCGACTGTGCGGCTTGTATCACCACACCCAAAATGTCGGAAACGGCTCGTCACCCCAATATTACGCTTGCCTTGAACAGCGAAATTGATAGCATTAACAAAGATGGTGAAGATTTTAATGTGCAAATTTCAAAGAAAGCACGTTACATTATAGCCGAAGATTGTACCGGATGTGCTGAATGTGAGGCGGTTTGTCCTGAAGTGCGAAGCGACGATTACAATGCTAATCTGGCTGGTCGTAAAGTGGCTTATATTCCTTTCAACCTCGCCAATCCGCGTATAGCCACTATCGACCGAATGGATCATTCTGCTCCATGTATCAACGAATGTCCGGGTGGTGTAAAACCTTACGGATATATTACGTTGGCACGCAACGGTCAGTACGAAGAAGCCATGAAGCTTCACCTCGAAGATATACCTTTCCCTGGAAGTTTGGGTCGTGCTTGTTACGCTCCTTGTCAGAATGCTTGTACACGTGCCAGTTTGGAAGGCGCGGTTGATATCCGCAAAACCAAACGCTTTTTTGCCGACTGGTATTACGAAAAATACCCCGAAGCTCCTGAAGTGGAAATCAAAAATAAAACGGACAAGAAAATTGCCGTTATCGGTTCCGGGCCTGCTGGAATTACTGCTGCTTACCATTTGGCATTGAAAGGTCATACTGTGACA
>JBMOHZ010000503.1:0-1812 GCA_049317585.1 Paludibacter sp. | reverse complement strand
AACGACACATTCATGCCTTTAAATAAAATACCTAATATAATTGCAAAGAGGCCAACACAAAATGCTGCAATCTTTCCGGCCTTCACTTTGCTTTTATCTGTCATTTCAACCTGAAGATATTTGTCAATAAAGTCGTGGGCAATAGCCCCGGATGATGCAACAATCAGTCCGCTTACCGTGCCGAGAACAGTTGCAAATGCAGTAGCCGAAATAATTGAAAACAAGCCAACGCCAAATGATTTGGCCAGCAGAGGTCCTGACATGTTGCTGCTTTCCACATCCAAAACCCCGTTGATCATGGCGCCAAGTCCCATATAAAGAGTTAAGACGTAGAAAAATCCAATGGCAGCGATGGCAACAATGGTTGATTTTCGGGCAGCACGCTGACTGGGTACCGTATAATACCTGATTAGGATATGCGGCAATGCGGATGTTCCTAAAACAAGGCAAGCATCAAAGACAAGAAGTTAAGCTTATCCCAGAACGTTGCGCCGGCAGCTTTTGAAAGTTTGTATAGCAGACCAGGCTTCATGATATCTTCCCCTTTGGTGACATTTTGATACCATACGGTTACTTTACTGTCGCCATCGGTGAATGCCTTTTTTGCAAAACGAACTACTTCACTTTTTTCAATGGTTTTGATAAATTCGAAAGGACCAACAGGACCTGTTTTGTCAACTTCTTTTCCATCAATTACTATTTTGCTTAGATGGCCAACCTGATAAAATTTCTTCTCTGACTTCGGAGCGCCGTTGTATAATTTTTCCCCATCTGCAGTGACCGTTGTGAAAAGCATTTCCTCGAGCGTGGCATTATCTGCTTTGTTATTTAACTTAAACCAGCAGTCGACCCCATCTTTTGTAAGATTGACAAAAACCAGCTTATCAACAACTTTAATAGTCTTGACAATGTAAGCTGAATCAGAAACGGTAACTATGGTGTCATTTGTGACAACCGCCTCAACCTTGGCAAATTTGTGATAATTGGCATTCGGGGTCAATGTTAATCCATTCTGCAGGATATATATGGTAAGAATTGTAGAGAAAATTACCAGCAAGGCTCCTTTGATGAATTGAACATAGGTGGTTGAAGTCATCCCGGCAGTTGCCACAATAAATATTACAATGGAACCAACAATTACAACTCCCATCCAGTGCGGTAATCCGAGTAGCGGAACAACAAGATCGCCCGCACCAACCATTTGAGGAATGAGATAAAAGACCGAAACGATCAGGGTGCTTATCGAGGCTGCGAGTTTAATAGCCTTAGAGTCGAATTTTGCATCCAGTGCATCAGCAAAAGTAAATTTACCAAGTTTTTTTAATGGTTCAGCGACCAGAAACAAGGCAACCACCCAACCGGCAAGATAGCCGATGGAATAGAGAAATCCGTCATATCCCGAATAGGCAATCATGCCGCATATTCCTAAAAAAGAAGCGGCTGATAAATAATCTCCTGCAAATGCAATTCCATTTACAGCCCAATGAATGTTACCTCCTGCGGCATAGTAGCTTGCAGCAGATTTTGTTTTTCTGGCGAAGTAAAAGGATAAACCCAGCACCAGACCGACAATAAAAATAAAAATTATAATTGCAAGATTAGAAACGTCGTAAATCATAAGAGGTAATTGTTAATATTAATTTTTATTCATTTCATTTTCCATTTTCGTACAGAAATAATTATAGACGAATCCCATCACAATGGCCAGGATGATTAATCCGAAGCCATAGATGATGGCAATATTTTGTTCGCCAATTAATTCCATTCCCATCAATTCGGGTTTGGTTAAGCCAATAAGCACAAAACCGGAAT
>JBMOHZ010000502.1:0-1820 GCA_049317585.1 Paludibacter sp. | reverse complement strand
GCATCAATTATAATAACTTGGAATGGTAGTTGCATGAAACTGAAAACCGACAGGGCTTGCAACGCTGCAAACCCTATCAGTATAGCTAAATACTTCCAAATACCATTTAATGCATTTAAAAATTGCAACAGCATAGTTTAATTGCTAAGTTCGCCACCACCAAACACACAAGCACCAGTAATAACCAATTTACGTTCGGTATTGACTGGAAGTTTTACCATTCGTTTGTCCTCGAAACCACCAAAAACAGCATCGATATGTGTTTCAACAAACCAATCGTTAGGTACAAAAATGGTTACACCACCAAATACAGCATTTACTTCAAGTCGCGAAACACCTTCGGATAGGTTGGTATGGCGCAAGTCTAGCGTCAATCCACCAAAAACGGCATTAATTTCGCCTCCTTTAAAGTCAGGCTCCAGCACAATATGTTCGCCACCACCAAAAATACTGTTTTTTGAGAATGAACCTATCGGTCCGTTGTACGAACGATGACGGTTGTAATGTCTCCCGTGCATTTTGGTGTTCTCACATGGTTTTCCGTACAATCTTTTCAGAATCATAAAAATACCAGCAGCAATCAATAATAATGGCCAATAAACATGCGTAAAGCTACCATCCATGCCCGGGAAATTCTGCGGATATGCATGAATTATACGTGGCATAATAAAGAAAAAACCGATAATAAAGAGAATGGCAGCTGTAAAATAATCGCGGCGATACACTTTGGATGCACCAATAACGATTAGAATCATTGGCCACGAAAAAATCACTCGTTTTAAAGGTGAATCGATTAAGCCAAAGTTAAAACCAAGGAATAATACACCTATTACCATTAATAGTATTCCGAATCCAAGACCTTTGCTTTGTCCCGAACCGAATGAATTTGAATTTTTAATTTCATTGTTTTCCATAACTTTTTTGTTTTTTAAATTTATGCTGCAAATATACGGCTATAAAGCAATGACTTACAAGCAAAAATCGATAAACCAATGTTTTTTCCCCGACAAAAGGAATATAAATCGGATAAAAGTTATCCTAAATAGCGACGATTAAGTTTAGCATTTGATTTGTAAAAATAAGAATAGTTATTGCAATAACCAAAATAATCAATAAAATAGTTATTGCAGTAACGATTATAGGATATATAATCATTACTGCAATAATCATTTTGTATATTTTAAAAAAAAGAGATTGTTAGGTATTGCTTGATTTGAAAGGATCTTGCTGCATAAAATCGGGCAGTATTAACTGTGGATTAAATGCATCACCCGGCGCAGGAATTCCCGATGCTAATTGTAGCGAAATTTCAGCATCTAACCGAATTTGTTCGATTTCGGGTGAAGTATATTTACGCTTGATTTGTTTTTTGTTCATAATCTGTATTTTTTTATTTCTGAATAATTATATAAATGTTTTCTTTTGAATTGTATTTGATAAAAAATGCTCTAAAGTTAATTTTGTCCGGCAAGCACTTTCTGTTTAACGCATTGCGAAGCTGTACTAATTTCGATAAAGTATAAGCCTTTTTGCATATCTAAGTCGAGCACTTGGTTGTTATCCACTTTATAGAAATTGTGGGCTGCTTTGCCGGACACATCGTAAATATGCACGCTTGCTTTTCCGTCCATACCATTGATAGTAAGTTGGTTATTAATAATACTTACTTTAATGCCATTCTCCATATTACTAGTTGCGTGGGTGCTTATATCCGATTGCAATACAATTTTAAAACGCGTTGCATTATTTCCTGCTTCGGCATTAAATGTATAGCTGTCAGTTTGGTGCAAATCAATGGTTTGATTTTTTTCGGTATCAAC
>JBMOHZ010000501.1:0-1823 GCA_049317585.1 Paludibacter sp. | reverse complement strand
ATGAGTATTCAGGATGTGCCTGCTTCGTGGGGCAATTGTTCGTTTTACCGACTGTTATCAAACGATAATAATTTTTTTAAAACCAAAGTGAGTTATTTACCTCAATAAGTAAGTATGAAAATTACGCTAATTCAGGATAAAATATATTGGGCTGATAAAAAGGCAAATTTAAATGCTATTGAAGATAAGCTTGAAAAGTTGAATGGAACAACTGATTTGGTGGTTTTGCCCGAAATGTTTAGCACAGGTTTTTGTACTGATAAACCCGAATTGGCCGAAACTATGACTGGTGAAACCATTGGAAGTTTAAAAAAATGGGCATCGCAGTTTCAAATAGCAATTACTGGAAGTTTTATTGCTACCGAAAAAGGTAAAACCTATAATCGTGGTTTTTTCGTATTTCCGATTGGCGACATTGAAACTGCAGATAAACGTCATTTGTTTAGTGTGGGAGGCGAACATAATTATTTTTCTGCAGGAAACAAAAAGTTGCTTGTAAGCTACATGGGGTTTAACATTCAGGTACTTATATGTTACGATTTGCGTTTTCCGGTATGGGCACGTAATGTGGATAATGGGTATGATTTATTGATTTATGTGGCTAATTTTCCTGAAAAACGCATTCGGAACTGGGATATATTATTGCAGGCTCGCGCCATCGAAAACCAATGTTATGTATGTGGTGTAAATTGCGTAGGAGTGGATGGAGCTGGTATTTCGTATAATGGACATTCTGTTTTACTCGATTACTTGGCCAATCCTTTATTGTCGTTTACCGAGCATGAAATTGGTACTGCTACGTTTGAACTTAACAAAGAAATGCTTGAGAAATTCCGTTCCAAATCGCCTTTTTGGAAAGATGCTGATCAGTTCATTATTCAAGAATAATCCTATTTAAAAAACTCCTTTTTTACAATAATTCGTCACTTGTATTTAATATATGAAGTATAACTTATTGATATTTATTTTATTACCCGCATTCTTGTTTTCGCAAACTGCTTTAACAATTCCACAAATTCAAGGAAGTGGAATGGCTACTGCTTATGCAGGGCAATCAGTAATAACTACAGGCATTGTTACCGCTAAATTTATAGGTACAGGTAAAATTAATGGCTATTTTTTGCAAGATGAAACTGGAGATGGCAATTCGGCTACATCCGATGCCATATTTGTGTACTCAACCACTGATAATGTTAATGTTGGCGATAAAATTAGACTTACTGCTACTGCAAGTGAATATTACGGACGAACACAACTGTCAACAATAACTTCCAAGGAATTAATTGCATCAAACAAAACAATTGCAGCTCAAAAGGTGACCTATAATCCCGATAATTTTTACTGGGAACAGTACGAAAGTATGCTTGTGGAATTTAATCAAACGCTTTATGTATCGAGCAATGCCAGTTTACAGCAATATGGACAATTATCATTATCGCCCGTTCGTAAGTATAGTCCTACAAATCAGTATTATCCATCAACTACCGAATGCCAAAATTTAACCACACAAAATTCAAAAGCGTCTATTTTGGTTGATGATGGTGTTACTACAGCTTTTGCAAGTTCGTTATTATTAGCCGATGCCAATGGAAATAGGCGTAATGGTGAGCGAACAGTTAATTTGCAAGCCATAGTCGATGATTTGTCAGGTAGTTATGTGGTTTATCCAACCCAAAAACCTGTTTTTTTTGGAAATCCCCGACCCACAAGTATTACAAAACTAGGTAATTATAATTTAAAAGTTTGTGCTTTTAATGTAGAGTATTACCTCACAACTTATGGTACAGGTTATGGCGCTGCCGATGCAACTCAAGCTGCTCATC
>JBMOHZ010000500.1:0-1830 GCA_049317585.1 Paludibacter sp. | reverse complement strand
ACTTATCATCCTATTCGCTTTGTTTCTATCAGTGGGTTCTGCATCCTCACAGTCCAAAATGGATTGGTGGAGAGAAGCCAAGTTTGGCATGTTTATTCACTGGGGAATATATTCAGTTCCGGCCGGAAAATGGGGGACTGAAACCAATTATGGAGAGTGGATAATGAATAAAGCAAAAATTTCGAGGAAAAATTATTCAGCATTCGCTCAACAGTTTAATCCTACCGATTTTGATGCGGAAGATTGGGTGAAATTAGCAAAAGCTGCCGGACAAAAATACATGGTTATTACCTCAAAACATCACGATGGATTTGCCATGTTCAAATCAGAAGCATCTAACTATAATGTGTATGATGCTGCACCTTTTAAGCGCGATGTGCTTGCCGAATTGGCAAATGCCTGCCGAAAACACAACATGAAACTGGGCTTTTATTATTCGCAATCACAGGACTGGTATCATCCGGGTGGTGGTTCGTACGGCGAAAAGTGGGACAAAGAACAACAAAGTTCTTTTGATCAGTACATCGATAGTGTTTCCATTCCTCAAGTGAAGGAAATTTTGAGCAAATATGGTGATGTAGCCATTATTTGGTGGGACACTCCGGCTCAAATGTGGAAAAAGCACGCCGAAAAATTTCTGGAAATTACAAAACAATACCCCAACCTGATTATGAATAGCCGACTTGGAGGCGATGTTGAAGGCGATTTTGAAACACCCGAGCAATTTGTTCCAGCCACCGGCTTCCCGGGCAGAGATTGGGAAGTTTGTATGACACTCAACGATATGTGGGGCTATAATGCCTACAATAAAAATTGGAAACCGGCTCAGGAGTTGGTAGAAAAATTGGTTGACATTGTGAGTAAAGGTGGTAACTTTTTGCTAAATGTGGGACCTACATCCAAAGGAATCATTCCAACTGAAAGTGTTGAGGTGTTGCAAAAAATGGGAAGTTGGTTATCAGAAAATGGGGAGGCAATTTACGGTACAAGCTCCTCTCCTATTTCTTATATTTCGTGGTGTAAAGCCACACGCAAAGGTCAAAAATTGTACTTAAGCATTCCAAATTCAATGTGGAAAATTGGCAAAACTTATAAATTGCCTTTGCTCAACAAGGTAAATAAAGTATACGCATTAACGAATACCTCAAGATTATTTAAATTCAATTCGCACAAAGACGGCGTATCCATTCAACTTAAAGGCGATAGTTTAAGTAAGTATCTATCTGTGCTGGTAGTCGATTTTGAAGGCGAACCTGTGACTAAACCGAACCCTCTAATAGATTCTGAGTTCTCTGTTACCTTAACCGATTCACTACAGCCCATTGCCTTTGTTTTCGATGGAAATCCAAAAACAACTTGGAAATCGAATAAAAATGACTCTTGTGCCATTATTCATGTAAAATTAAAAAAGGAAGCTAACATACAAGCTATTGCTATTGTAGAACCTTGGCACTCGTGGGATGGTCAATCACAGATTGTTAGGATTGAGTATTTAAAAGGCAATAAATGGATTGAACTTTCGACCTTTAAAACCAATGGCACTGCCAACACTTTTAAAATAAAACCCACCTCATTGAAGCAAATACGTGTATTTATTTCAAACTCTAAAACAAATCCACAAGTGAGCGAAATCTTATTATTCAGAAAGGAATAAAGTCTTTTCGTTTGATATTATTGCATTTTAACGCTAATATGAAAGTTGATTGCTAAAATACCATAATTTCATGCAAATAACACAACTAATTACTGTATCATTATATCTATTTTTGTATTTTAAAAGCAGAATCAAATATACTAAGTAATTAGTGTTTGTAGTCAATGTTACAAAAA
>JBMOHZ010000499.1:0-1831 GCA_049317585.1 Paludibacter sp. | reverse complement strand
GAATTACACGCGATAAGGAATATGATATTACACAAGGTACAGCCGGCTCAAAAGTGATTTATTTCACCTCGAACCCGAATGCCGAAGCTGAAGTGGTACGTGTTACACTCAAGCCCAAACCACGACTTTTCAAATTGGTGTTCGAAAAGGATTTCAGCGAAATTGCCATCAAAGGTCGTCAATCGATGGGAAATATACTGACCAAAAACGATATACAGAAAATTGCATTGAAGCAAAAAGGAGGCTCTACACTCGGAGGCCGTCAGGTTTGGTTCGACCGCGATGTATTACGCCTCAACTACGATAATCGTGGCGAGTATTTGGGCGAATTTCTAAGCGAAGATTTAATTTTGGTTGTGTCGTCCAAGGGTGATTATTATACTTCGAACTTCGACTTAAATAACCATTACGAAAAAGACATTTTGGTTATCGAAAAATTCGATGCCAATAAGGTATGGTCGGTGGCATTGTACGATGCAGAGCAAAAATTCTATTATCTGAAGCGTTTCCAGTTCGAAGCAAGTCAGAAAATTCAAAATTACCTGGGCGAAAATAATGGATCGCGCTTAATGCTAATGACCGATGTTGACTATCCGCGTTTCGAAGTAGTGTTTGGTGGGCCTGATGCCTATCGCGAAGCATTAGTAATTGATGCCGAAGAGTTTATAGGTGTGAAAAGTTTTAAGGCAAAAGGCAAACGACTCACTACTTTTGAGGTAGAAACTATCAATGAATTGGACCCTTTGCGTTTTAAAGAAGTTCAAGAACAAGCAAGCTCAGAGCCAAATGATGATGTGGATAACGCCGATGAAGAGACAGATGATGCTCCTGAAAATGTTATGGAAGACACCACTGAACCAATCGTAAATGAAGCTCCAGAAGTTGAGATTGCAACTGAACCTGTTTCAGAAACAAAAACTGAAACCAAAAAGTCAAAGGATATTCAAGAGGATAAAGTAAAAGAGCAATTACAACAAATTGAAGTAGTGGAAGACGAGGATCAAATTGAAGCTGTAGCCCCTTCGAGACCTAAAAAAACTGCTAAACCAGCTAAAAACATCAAGCTACGCAACGTTGATGAAGATGAAAGTGGCGATGGACAATTGTCGTTGTTTTAAAAGAAAAAGTATAAAAGAAAGCTACAAAATAAGTATCTTTGCAGCCTAAAATAAAATTGAATGTTTTTATCAGCTATACAGAAGTTTATTTCCGATAATAATTACGCCACATTTACAGCTAAAGCCATTTTTTTCGACATGGATGGAGTTCTTTTCGACTCCATGAAATTTCATGCTCATGCGTGGTCGAAGGCCATGAACGATATTGGAATTGCATTTACTGAATACGAAGGTTATATGAACGAAGGTCGCACCGGACATTCAACTATTAATTTAGCATTTAATCGTGATTATGGACGTGATGCTACAGAAAATGAAAAACAAGAAATTTACCGTTTGAAATCTCGTTATTTCGAGACTTATGGCGACTCTCCAGTAATGCCTTTTGCTAGCGATTTATTGCAAAAAGTAAAAGCTGAAAAACGCGAAATATATTTGGTAACCGGCTCAGGTCAAGCAAGTTTATTGGATGGTTTGCAAGTGCATTTTCCTGATATTTTCAAAAAAGAACTTATGGTAACAGCCTTCGATGTAACACAAGGAAAACCGCATCCTGAACCTTACTTGCAAGCACTGAAAAAATCGGGTTTGACGCCTGCCGAAGTAATGGTTGTGGAAAATGCTCCTTTGGGAGTGGAATCGGCAAAAGCTGCTGGCTTATTTGTAATAGCTGTTAATACCGGCCCACTCGACGAAAAAGTGCTATGGGATAG
>JBMOHZ010000498.1:0-1833 GCA_049317585.1 Paludibacter sp. | reverse complement strand
TTTCATTTTTCAATACCACACTTGGCGTGAGGTTTAATTTGTAGGTATGAACATTCCGGAAATCTGACCAAACGACTTTTATGCAAATAACTTTCTGGCTTAAATTGATTATGGCAAAATAATTGGAAATAAACAAATCACCAATCTTTCATAAAGAATTTCCATAAGGCTTTAAAAACCAAACACCAACCTATCAAGATGGCAATAATTATTACATAAACTTTAAACTCAAACATAATATCTGGATTTTCGCTGGAGCAAAGGTAGCATAAATGTTGTTTAGATAATTTAATAGGATTTTTAAATTCCCTCCCTTATATTCCAATTTATTGGTAAATTAGTGCACTTTTTCAAAATCCTATGTTTACGAAAGAACAAGCATTTTTACAGGTCGAAATTTTGGTCAACCGCTTTGCTGAACAGATTGTTTCATACAAAGCAACTGGTTATAACGAAACGCTTACCCGTCACGATTTTATTGATCCCTTTTTTATGGCACTTGGCTGGGACGTGAACAATAATCAGGGTTATGCCGAAACCTACCGTGAAGTTATCCATGAAGACAAGGTTAAAATTGGTGGCGCAACAAAAGCCCCAGATTATTCATTCCGGTTGTCGGGAGGAAAGAAACTTTTCTTTGTTGAGGCCAAAAAGCCGAGTGTAGTTGTTAAAGATGAAATAATCCCCGCTTTTCAGGTTCGCCGCTATGGTTGGAGTGCGGGACTAAAAATCAGTATCATTACCGACTTTGAGGAATTTGCCGTTTACGATTGCACTGTTAAACCCAATCCTGCCGACAAAGCATCAGTAGCAAGAATCAGGTATTTAACCTATCAGGATTATCTTAAAGAATTTGATTTTCTGTGGGATACATTTTCAAAGGAGCGTGTTTTACAAGGTAGTTTCGACAAGTTTGTTCAAAGCGACACCCGCAGGAGAGGCACCTCCACTGTTGATAAAGCCTTTGTTCAATCGCTCGACAATTGGCGCACATACCTTGCTACTTCGATTAGTTGGAATAATAAAGACCTGGACGAAGACGAAATAAATTTTACTGTTCAACAAACCATTGATCGCATCGTTTTCCTTCGCTTTGCCGAGGATAGAGGCGTGGAACCTTACGAAAATCTGCAAAATTCAGTAAAGTCAGGCGATTTCTACAACAACCTTCTCAGTCTTTTTGCTGAAGCCGACGATAAATACAATTCTGGCCTTTTTGATTTTAATAAAGATAAAATTAGCCTGCAACTTAAAATTGATAACAAGGTTATCAAAAACATTATCAGCGAATTGTATTACCCAGGTCCGTATGCTTTTAATGCTATGCCTGTCGAAATTTTAGGCACAGCCTATGAGCAGTTTCTCGGAAAAGTAATCAGGATAACCCCGTCGCATCAGGCAAAAATTGAAGAAAAACCCGAAGTCCGCAAAGCTGGAGGCGTTTACTACACCCCTCAGTACATCGTTGATTATATCGTGAAAAATACGGTGGGCAAGCTCACCGAAGGCAAAACACCTGTCGAAATCAGCAAAATCAAAATTGTTGATCCCGCCTGTGGTAGTGGCAGTTTCTTGCTTGGTGCTTATCAATTTTTGCTGGATTGGCATAAAAATTATTACCACACCCTTCCTCCTAATTTGGTCGGACAGAGGGTGGTAGGCCGCGGCCTTAAAACCGACGTTTTAACTCCCGACGGAAACCTGACCACCGCCGAAAAGAAGCGAATCCTCCTCAACAATATTTATGGAGTTGATATTGACGTAAATGCCGTTGAAGTTACAAAGCTTTCGCTGCTTCTTAAATGTATGGAGGGCGAAACTTCGGCAACAATC
>JBMOHZ010000497.1:0-1844 GCA_049317585.1 Paludibacter sp. | reverse complement strand
GCACGCATTGCGTATTTTGTAGCTTCGTGAATATTATTGACATTTAATTTTCGGAAAATATTTTTACGGTGCGTCATAATAGTATGTGAACTTACAAAACGCTGAGCAGCAATTTCTTTGGTAGTTTTGCCAAGGGCTATTTCACGCAAAATTTCTTGTTCGGTAACAGTAAGTTTATTCTCCTGACGTTTTATATCACCATTTCGTTTGGAAACATCCAATAAAATATTACTCACATAATTGCAAATATACCTGCGCCCTTTCATGGCTTCGCGTATGGCAGTCTGTATTTCATCAGTTGAATTACTTTTGAGCACCACACCAAACGAATTGGTATTGTATAATAAATTTACCAAAAAGTCGTCACTAAGTTCATCCGAAAACAGTATCCAATCAGTTTTTTCAAATCTTGAATTAAGTACAACTAATTCATTAACAGACTCGAAATCGAACAGAGTATAATCCAATATAACCAATGCATCATTATCAACTTGCAATAATTCAAGTAGCTCTTTTTTGGTAAAAGTTTCGATTATTAAATCGGTAAAATCCAATTTAGAAAGCAAGAATTGAATTCCTAAACTTGTAATGTTTTGATTATCTGCAAGTATTATTTTACGCATTGGTTGTTTTGAATATTTTATGCAAAGGTAAGAATTTTGGAATAAAAATTTAGTCAAATTTAAAATAATATATTTTACTATTTAATAATGTATGATTTCAGTGAACATTTTTAATTTTCAATTGTTAATTTTGTATGTTTATTGATTCATAACTCCTATTGCTAATGAATTTTAGCTATATTTGTATGTGAAATTATTACAAATTGAAATAAAATACAAAAACAGATGATTTTTGACTATCAAATGATGGAGTTATTGTATGCTTCATTGCCAAACAAAATTGAAAAAGTAAAATCAATTTTACAACGTCCACTTACGTTGACTGAAAAAATTCTTTATGCACACTTAGCTAAAGATGAACAAATTAAAAGTTTTGAACGTGGAGTTGATTATGTTAATTTTTCGCCCGACAGGGTTGCTATGCAAGATGCAACGGCACAAATGGCATTGCTGCAATTGATGAATTCTGGTCGTAAAACCGTGGCTGTTCCTTCTACAGTACATTGCGACCACTTAATACAAGCATATAAATCGGCTAATATTGATTTGGCTACTGCCAATGACACCAATCGTGAAGTATATGATTTTCTAAGTGCAGTATCAAACAAATTTGGTATTGGTTTTTGGAAACCGGGTGCTGGCATTATTCACCAAGTAGTTTTAGAAAACTATGCATTTCCAGGTGGAATGATGATAGGAACCGATTCGCACACTGTAAACGCTGGTGGACTTGGTATGATTGCTATAGGTGTAGGTGGAGCTGATGCGGTGGATGTAATGGCTGGTATGCCTTGGGAACTTAAAATGCCAAAAATTATTGGAGTTAAACTAACCGGAAAAATGTCAGGTTGGACTTCGCCAAAGGATGTGATTTTGAAATTAGCAGGCATACTAACTGTAAAAGGTGGTACAAATGCAATTATTGAATATTTTGGTGAAGGTACTGCTTCAATATCTGCAACCGGAAAAGGCACAATTTGTAATATGGGAGCCGAAGTAGGTGCAACAACATCAATTTTTCCATTCGACGAAAAATCAGTGGCATATCTCGCAGCAACAGGTCGTAAAGAAATTGCCGATATTGCTCAAAATAACATTGCATACCTTCAAGCAGATATCGAAGTGATTGCTAATCCTGAAAAGTATTACGATAGAATTATTGAAATAAATTTGAGTGAACTTGAACCACATATAAATGGTCCTTTTACACCAGACTTAGCA
>JBMOHZ010000496.1:0-1849 GCA_049317585.1 Paludibacter sp. | reverse complement strand
ACCCAAAATTTTATTTGCACGAAATTACGAAGAAGCATTGAAACTCTACAATATATATAAAGATAACATGTTGGGTGTTATTACTGATGTTTCATTTTCTCAGGCTGGTTTGCGTAATAAAATAGCAGGAATAAATTTATGTCGGCAAATTAGAAAAATTGACCGTAAAATTCCATTAATTTTACAATCGACCGACCTCGAAAATAGCATATATGCCACTGAACTTGGAGCATCGTTCTTAAGCAAAACATCAAAAACATTTTTGTTGGAGTTAAGGGAAATAATTACAAATAATTTTGGATTTGGCGATTTTGTATTTATTAATCCTTTATCTGGAGATATTGAAGCTCGTGTTTGCAATTTGAAAGATTTACAAAACACCATATTACAACTTTCCGACGAAACGCTATTTTACAACGTTTCACGAAATAATATCTCGCGCTGGCTTTACTCGCGGGCAATGTTTCCATTGGCCGAGTTTGTAAAAAAAACAAATCCATCGAATAATAATCCTGAGGAATTGTTAAGATTGCGTCATGCCATTTATGATGCTATTTTGCATTATCGGAAAGTTAAAAATCGTGGTGTAGTTGCAGTTTTCAGACCCGAAAGATTTGACCAGTTTTCTAATTTTGCTCGTATTGGCGATGGTTCGTTAGGGGGCAAGGGGCGTGGATTGGCATTTATCGATGCTATGATTAAGCGCAATGAGCAATTTGAAAATTTCGAAAATGCACAAATTACAATTCCTAAAACGGTAGTGATATGTACAGATGTTTTCACTGAATTTATGGAGAATAACAAGTTGTACGATTTGGCTTTATCCGATTTGGAAGACGATAAAATTTTGAATCACTTTTTGAAAGCCCGATTACCAAAACACTTAATTGCTGATTTGTATGCATTTTTAGGTGCTATAAGTTCGCCCTTGGCTGTTCGCTCGTCGAGTTTACTCGAAGATTCACACTATCAGCCATTTGCAGGAATATATTCCACTTATATGGTTCCGTACAATGGCGAAAGTAAAACTCAAATGCTTGAAATGGTAGCCGAAGCTGTGAAAGCAGTATATGCATCAGTCTATTATCGCGATAGTAAGGCGTACATGACGGCCACTAAAAATGTGATTGACGAAGAAAAAATGGCGATCGTGCTACAAGAAACTTGTGGAAGTAAATACGGAAATCGTTTTTATCCATCGTTTTCGGGGGTTGCCCGTTCGTTAAATTATTACCCAATAGGCTCCGAGAAACCCGAAGATGGAATTGCGAACATTGCTATGGGGCTTGGAAAACACATTGTGGATGGTGGAACCACCTTACGTTTTTCGCCGGCCTATCCGCACAATGTGCTGCAAACTAGTACGCTTGATTTTGCTTTACGCGAAACACAAACCTTTTTTAATGCGCTGGATTTAAGTCAAATGCAGTTTATTCCGCAAGTTGACGATGGCTTTAATCTGATGAAAATTAGTGTGCGCGATGCCGAAAGTGATGGTACATTAAAGTATATTGCCTCCACGTTCAATGTCGAAGATCAAACTATTTATGATGGTATTTATCCGAACGGTCGCAAAGTCATCACTTTTGCAAATATTCTAGAGCATGACGTTTTTCCGTTGGCAAATATTTTAAAAGAGATATTAGCTGTGTCGCAACTGGAAATGGGGCGACCCGTAGAAATTGAATTTGCCGTTAATTTGGATTATTCACCATTGAAGCAACACGTATTTTATTTGTTGCAGATAAGGCCAATTATCGACAATAAGGAATTTATTAAAGAAGATATTGGAGCAATTCCAAGTGATAATGCCATAATTACATGTTCCAGCTCGTTGGGTCACGGCATT
>JBMOHZ010000495.1:0-1849 GCA_049317585.1 Paludibacter sp. | reverse complement strand
ATAATATTTTTGCAGGAATGGGTGCATTGTTGGATTCTACAAGTCTTGATTATGAAATAAAAACTCCTGATGACACATTTACTACACCTCTACAAAATAATAGTGGAAAGAAAGCATGTTGGAGATGGTCAAAAAATAAATTTGAATGGGGGTTAGATAATGAATTTGTTGAATTTAAGAAAGATAAAAATAGTAATTGGATTGTTTATACTAAACAGTATTTAAATTGTGATAATGAAGGAAATCTAATCGAGAGAACACAAAGACCTTTTGGTGTTATTGATACATTCTCTAGTACACAAGGAGCTAAGAATTTAGAAGATATTGGATTGTCGAAAATGTTTAATTATTCAAAGCCAAGTGCTTTATTAAAATATTTGTTGAATATTTCCACATTAAAGCAATCTATCATTCTCGACTTCTTTGCTGGCTCCGGCACAACACTTCACGCCACGATGCAACTCAATTCCGAAGATGGTGGGAGGCGTCAGTGCATATTGGTAACAAATAACGAAAATAATATCTGTGAGGAAGTAACTTATGAGCGGAATAAACGTGTAATACAAGGTTATACAAATGCCAAAGGCGTAAATGTTGCGGGCTTAGCTAACAATAATTTGCGTTATTACCGTACGGAGTTTGTGGGTAGCACTAAAACAGAACAAAACAAACGCTTGCTGACGCAAGCCAGCACCGATTTGTTGTGCATCAAGGAGGATTGTTACGATGATATTACGGCAGACTTTGGCTATACTTCGTTGCAATGCCGCATTTTTACCAATAAAGTTGGCAAATACATGGTGGTAGTGTATCACAGTCGTACGCAATGGCAAGTTTGTGAGCAGCTTATCGGCACCATAAAAACCTTGGCAAATCGTACAGAAAAAGTAAAACTGTATGGCTTCAGTCCCGAAAAAGAAACGCTGATAGAAGATTTTGCCGAAGTGGAAGAGTTAATTGAGGCTGTACCATTGCCCGAATCGATTTACAATGCTTACCGTGCAACTTTCAGAATATTGAAATTAGACAGGCAATCCCAAAGGGATTAAATGTAATTAGCCACGGGCGAAACCCGTGGTAATAAAGAATAAATGGAATTTTTACAACCCCGAATGGGGTTGAATATAACACAAGAAAACATGTATTTACTCAAAGAATTTCAGGAAAAAGCCGTTAAGAGCTTACTCGAACATACTTACGAAACATTGAATGCCGCCACAAAGCAAATCACTGTTTTGCTCGAAGCCCCTACGGGTTCGGGAAAAACGGTTATGATGGCTGCCTATCTCGAACGCTTGGTGGACGAACTGCACTTGCAACCCGAATTGAGCGACAACGTGGCGTATATTTGGTTTGCACCCAACACCTTACACATACAAAGTTTTTTGTCATTGCAAAAAATGTATGCCGACACCAACAAGTTGAACTGCATGGATTTGAGCACGTTGAATAGCAATCCGGTGCTCAATGCCAAAGATTTACTGTTTGTAAACTGGAGCAGTGTAGACGGCATGAAAAAGATATGGCGCAAAGAAAACGAAACCAACACCAACCTCGAAACGCTGATTGAAAACACCTACGCCAACGGAACCAAAATCATACTGATTATCGACGAAGCGCATCTCAGTGCATTTAGTGGTCCACAGGCTATTGCAGTACGCAGGTTAATAAAAGCGCAATTAGAAATAATGGTTACTGCCACGCCCAACCCAAATCAACGTCCACAGCGAATGGTGTTTATTTCGCGCAAAGAAGTGATAAACGAGCAAATGATAAAAAAAGGTGTACGACTGAACATTGGTCTCGACCCCGAAAAACAAAATAGCGACAATGTGCATATTCATTTGTT
>JBMOHZ010000494.1:0-1859 GCA_049317585.1 Paludibacter sp. | reverse complement strand
ATGTCATCACATCAAATACTCTTCAATCTGTATCATGGTTATTGTTTTAGCATTCTCCCCACTAATCAACGCTTTATTCCATTCCACAATACTCTCCAACGCTTTATGTATATTCCATTTCGGATACCAACCCAGTTCAGCTTTTGCTTTTGAGCAATCCAACTTCAGGTAATTAGCTTCGTGTGGTTGCGGGTTTGTATCTACACTGAACGAAGCATTATCGCCCCATAATTCACAAATAGTGTTTGTAATCCACTCCACATTACGCGCATCACTGTCCTCCGGTCCAAAATTCCAACCTTCAGCAAAGCGGGCACCTTGCGTGTAAAGCTTTTCGGCCAATGTTAAGTATCCTGTAAGCGGTTCCAATACATGTTGCCAAGGGCGTATGGCGTACGGACTACGAATTTTCACTTCTTGCCCGGCAGTAATAGCCCTTATAAAATCAGGAATCAAACGGTCGTCGGCCCAATCGCCACCACCAATTACATTACCAGCCCGTGCCGAAGCCACTGCCACACCATGTTCGGCATATGTTTTGGGATTAAAAAACGAATTGCGAAACGAAGCAGTAACCAGTTCGGAGCAACCTTTACTATTTGAGTACGGATCGTATCCACCCATCGGTTCATTTTCGCGGTATCCCCAATGCCATTCACGGTTTTCGTAACATTTATCGGTTGTCACATTTACCACCGCTTTGATGCTTGGTACCTGTCGGATAGCATCGAGTAAATTAACCGTTCCCATTACATTTATGGCGTAAGTTTCGCGCGGATTTTTATACGATTCGCGTACAAGCGGTTGCGCAGCCATGTGAATAACAATTTCGGGCTGTACACGCTGTAAAGTTTCGAGCAGTAAATCGTAATTCCGAATATCACCAATAGTAGAATCCACTAGCGCATCAATACCTGCAGCCTCGTAAAGCGAAGGTTGAGTAGGAGGGAGGAGTGCATATCCTGACACCTGTGCCCCCAGCTTATGCAGCAGCAAGCATATCCACGACCCCTTAAAGCCCGTATGACCAGTAACGAATACTTTTTTTCCTTTATAAAAATTTTCGAACATAATTATTCTTTATTTCTTATTCCACCAAGTTGCACTAAGTTTTTTCACTAAGTATCACAAAGTTTTCATTGTGTAACTTTTTGTTTTACTTCGTGTTACATTGTGCCCTTATTATTACCATTTCACCCAGGGCGCTTTTCCCTGTTCAATCAAATCCTCCAACTGGTATTTATCCCGTTGTGTATCCATTGGTTTCCAGAATCCTTCGTGTTTAAAGGTGAAAAGTTCACCATCGCGAGCCAGACCTTCAAGCGGTTCACGTTCAAAAATAATTTTATCGCCATCCGGTATATAATCCAGTACTTCGGGCTGACAAACAAAAAATCCGGCATTTATCCAGGCGCCGTCGCCCTTTGGCTTTTCAACAAAATTTTCCACCCTATTGTTCGGATCAATAATCAAAGAACCATAGCGCCCTTCGGGTTGTACCGATGTCATGGTAATAGCTTTGCCATGCGAATGATGGTACTCAACCAGTGCATTTATATCCACATCACCTACACCATCGCCATAGGTTAGCATAAAAGGTTCGTTGCCAATATATTCCTTTACGCGTTTAATTCGTCCGCCGGTCATGGTATCAAGTCCTGTATCCACAAGCGTTATTTTCCAGGGTTCAGCATTGTTTTTATGATACGTTACGGCATTTTTTTCTAAATCGATGGTTAAATCAGATTGGTGTCGGTAGTAATTCGAGAAATACTCCTTAATCATATAGCCTTTGTATCCACAAAGTACGATAAATTCATTAAAACCGTAGTGCGAATATATTTTCATGATGTGCCACA
>JBMOHZ010000493.1:0-1863 GCA_049317585.1 Paludibacter sp. | reverse complement strand
TTTGCGTTCAATATTCTTCTATTTTTTAAAAAGCATATAAATAAATCCGGTCAAAATGACGTTACCAATAGCCCAAGGCAATAAACCTTTCCAACCGAAACGCATCAATTGATCGTAGCGGAAGCGTGGTAATGTCCAGCGAATCCACATAAATAGAAACATGAAAAATGCTATTTTGGCAAAAAATGCAAGTATGCCAATAATGGTAATCCAATTGTGCGATAACCCTAAACTGTGAATAAACGGCAAATCGGATCCGCCAAAATACAACGAAGCTATCATGGCCGACGAAATGAACATATTGATATATTCAGAGAATAGATAAAAGCCAAGTTTCATCGAACTGTATTCGGTATGATAACCACCAATTAATTCGGTTTCACATTCGGGTAAATCGAATGGAGCTCGGTTTGTTTCGGCGAAAGCACAAATCACAAATACGACAAAACCAATGGGTTGATAAATTACGTTCCAGTTCATGCCTTGTTGTTGACCTACAATCTCGTTCAGGCTCAAACTGCCAGTTGTCATTACTACAGCAATAATCGACAAACTCATAGCCAGTTCATAACTAATCATTTGCGAAGCAGCACGCACAGCGCCCATCAACGCATATTTATTATTCGATGCCCAACCACCAATCATAATTCCGTATACGCCTACCGAAATAACGGCAAAAACATACAGCACACCAATGTTGATATCGGCCATCTGCAACGAATATTCTTTACCTCCAATTATAAAAGTACCACCCCAAGGAATAACAGCACTCGTCATTAAAGCCACCAGCATGGTGAGCATTGGCCCCAACATATAAAGCACTTTATCGGCATTGGCAGGCATAAATTCTTCTTTAAAAAAGAGTTTTACTCCATCGGCAACTGGCTGAAGTACCCCAAACTTACCGGCACGATTTGGTCCCAGTCGATCCTGAAAAAAACCTGCCACTTTTCGCTCCAACAAAGTGGCGTACATAGCCACTACCAAGCTTATGAGCAAAATTATAACAGCAAAAAGCAATTTGTAGATTAAAAATTGTATATCCATAATTTATTCCATAGTTTCTTTTATCGGATTAATAACATTTGGAATTACTACTTTGCGGTAATGATTCTGATTGATAACCGAATAGGTTTCTATCTTTTTCGGTCCTTCTATCGTCCAATCAGCATTGTTTTTTGTTTCGAACCTACATTCGTTGCATATAAAATCATGTACCTCGCCGTATTTGTCTTTTCGTCCGGTTACACGATACACTTCTTCGCCTCGGAACCAAATTGTGGCTTTGCCACTGCATTTGGTGCATTCGCGGTGTGCATCCATGGGTTTGAGGAACCAAACGCGGTTTTTGAAACGGAAAGTTTTATCAGTCAATGCTCCCACAGGGCAAACATCTATCACATTTCCCGAAAAATCGTTTTCGATGGCTTGATGAATAAATGTTGTAATTTCAGATTTTTCGCCACGATACAATATGCCATGCACACGGTTATCGGTCAGTTGGTCGGCTGCATACACACAGCGGTAGCACAAAATGCAACGGTTTGGGTGAAACTGAATTAATTCGCCAATATCCACTTTATCGTAAACACGTTTTTCTTCTTCGAAACGGGTTAAATTCGATCCATGTTCGTAACTCAGGTTTTGCAAATCGCATTCCCCAGCTTGGTCGCACACCGGACAATCGAGTGGATGATTAATCAATAAAAATTCAGTTACAGCCTTGCGTGCATCCACCACTTCGGGCGAAGTGATATTTTGAACTACCATCCCATCCATCACTTCGGTTCTACACGATGCAACCAACTTTGGCATTGGACGTGGGTCTTTTACAGAACCTTGTACCACTTTTACCATGCAGGT
>JBMOHZ010000492.1:0-1863 GCA_049317585.1 Paludibacter sp. | reverse complement strand
GAAGGCAGTCATGAAAGATTTGTAGTTGATGTACAGCGCTTTATGAGCAAACTCGAAGGATAGAAATTAAGTTCAGTATTAAATCAAAATCTATCCTTCCACAAATATCGTAACCATTCACCCGTTTTTTTCTCAGCAGGATTATCCTGAACTTTCCAAATTGACGTATTTTTAAGTGCATCAGGCAAAAAAGGTTGTGCTACAAAATTATTCGGAAAATCGTGTGAGTACTTATAGTTTTTACCATAGTTTAATTCCTTCATCAATTTAGTAGGCGAGTTTCTTAAATGCAATGGTACGGGCAAATTTCCTGTACGTTCAACCAGTGCAAGTGCCTCGTCGATAGCCAAATAAGCCGAATTGCTTTTAGGTGATGATGCTAAATAAACGGTAGCTTCGGCCAAAATAATTCTTCCTTCGGGCCACCCAATTTTAGTCAAAGCATCAAAGCAAGCATTAGCCAAAAGCAAAGCATTGGGATTGGCCAACCCAATATCTTCGGCTGCCGAAATAACCAACCTGCGAGCAATAAACTTAGGATCCTCGCCACCAGCAACCATACGCGCCAACCAATAAATAGCAGCATCGGGATCACTGCCACGTATGGATTTTATAAAAGCGGAGATAATGTCATAATGCATTTCTCCATCTTTATCATACGCTATTGGGTTTTGTTGCAAACGTTCGGTTACTATTTCGTTTGTAAAATGTATCGTTTCATTTGCATCTGACGACACTACCAATTCAATAATATTCAACAACTTACGCGCATCACCACCTGCATAACGCAATAAGGATTCGGTTTCATCGAATACTATTTCCCTGCTTTTAATTTCATTATCAGCAAGTACGGCTCTATTAGCAAGCTCCAATAAATCAGCTTCTTCGAGCGATTTAAGCACATAAACCTGGCAGCGCGAAAGCAAGGGAGTTATAACTTCGAACGAAGGATTTTCGGTAGTTGCACCAATAAGTGTAACGGTTCCATTTTCGACAGCTCCAAGTAGCGAATCTTGCTGCGACTTGCTGAAACGGTGAATTTCGTCTATAAATAAAATTGGATTTCCACCTTGCGAAAAAAACCGGCTTTGTTTAGCTTTTTCAATTACTTCGCGCACATCTTTTACGCCCGAAGTCACAGCGCTAAGCGTATAAAATGGACGATCCAGCTTATTAGCAATAATCTTTGCCAATGTAGTTTTCCCAACACCGGGAGGTCCCCATAAAATGAATGACGACACATGACCCGATTCAATCATCTGACGCAGAATGGCTTTTGGTCCAACTAGGTGCTTTTGACCAATATATTCGTCGAGTGTTTTCGGACGAAGTCGCTCAGCTAAAGGCTGCATAAATAAGCAATTTAATCAATTAAAAAAAATGGAAAATAAAATAAATTGAAAACTAATTAATGTGCCTCCAACCAGTTTAACCCTACACCACATTCCGCAATTAATGGAACTTTGAGCGTTAAAACATGCTCCATTTCTTCGACAACTATTTTTTTGGCTGTTTCAATTTCCATTTCAGGAACCACAAAATTCAACTCATCGTGCACTTGCATAGTCATTTTGGTTTGCAAATTCTCTCTTTCAATTCTATCTTGAATACGAATCATTGCTATTTTAATAATATCCGCCGCCGATCCCTGTATAGGCGCATTTATGGCATTTCGTTCGGCAAACCCACGCACCACATTATTTTGCGAATTAATATCGGCCAAAAAACGTTTACGTCCAAAAATTGTTTCGACATAACCCTTTTCTTTAGCACGCTGAATGCAATCGTCCATATACATTTTAACATCCGGATAAGTAGCAAAATAGCCATCAATCAACTCTTTAGCCTCTGCTCGAGGAATTG
>JBMOHZ010000491.1:0-1868 GCA_049317585.1 Paludibacter sp. | reverse complement strand
ACTATAGAATTTTATGGTTTCAATATTGGTTACATTCAATTGAGTGGAGATGTGCACTTCCATCCCGATGCCTCTTGCCATAGCAATCACAGCTTGGTCGGATGCAATTACTGCGGTAATATTGGCTTCTTTGGCTTTGGCCAATAATGTTTTTACGACAGACAAATCATGGTCGTAAATGATGGTATTTAAAGTCAAATAGGTTCTGATTTTTTTGACTTCGCAACGACGAGCAATTTCTTGTAAATCGTCCATTGTGAAATTAACGGTGGCACGAGCCCGCATGTTTAATTGCTCTACGCCAAAATATACCGAATCGGCGCCATTGTCAATAGCCGCTTGTAGGGATTCGAAATTTCCGGCCGGCGCCATTAATTCAATTTTATTAGTTGTTGTCATGGTAAACTAGTCTAAAATTTTATACAATTTGTCCGATAATCGAATTCGGAACGGCACTTTAAATGTGCAAGTATCTCCTACTATTGCTTTTTCGGCAGCAATTTCATTGACAAATATTTCATTCAGCTCTATTCTTTGTTCGCCGGTTGTAGCGCCTTTAATTAGGATTTTATCCCCAACATTGATTTCGTTTTCTTCAATTAGAAATTGTGCTATACTTGGTTTTGGAAAATAATGAGTTCCTTGACCAATATATTGTTTTTTAATTTTGGGTTCTTTTTTAACAACAGTTTTTGGTAGTTCGGCAACAAAAGTGCTGTGACTTTCTTCGTTATTTTTGAAAGTTAAAACAGGTGATTTTCCTTTTTTGAAAATCATATTTCCGTTTTTAATGCCTCTGCGAATGGCTTTTTGTTCTTCTTCTGGCAAATGAATTACATCTACACAATCTGCAGAGCAACAGGATTCCATTTTTGCTGTACAATTTTCACATTGAATAAAAAGCAGATGGCAGCCTTCATTTGCGCAATTGGTATGTACATCACAAGGCGCACCACATTGATGACATTGCGACACGACATCGTCCGTAATTCTTTCGCCCAAACGATGATCGAAAACGAAGTTTTTGCCAATAAATTTACTTTCTAATCCTTCCGCTTTGACTTGGCGCGTGTATTCTATGATTCCGCCTTCGAGTTGATAGACATTTTCGAAACCTTTGTGTTTGAAATAGGCGCTGGCTTTTTCGCATCGAATACCACCGGTGCAATACATCAGAAGTTTTTTGTCTTGCTTGTGTTCTGAAAGTTGTTCTTCGATAATGGGTAAACTTTCTCTAAAAGTGTCTACATCGGGTTTTATGGCATTAGTAAAATGACCAATTTCACTTTCGTAATGATTGCGCATATCGACTACAATCGTGTTTGGGTCTTCCAATAATTCATTGAATTCCTTTGCTTTTAAGTGGATTCCAATATTGGTTACATCAAAAGTTTCGTCTTCCAATCCGTCGGCAACAATTTTATCACGAACTTTAATTGTTAATTTTAAAAACGAATGATTCTCTTGTTCTACCGCAATGTTCAACCGAATGCCTTTCATGAAATCGTATTTTTCGATAGTATCTTTGAAATCATAGAAATTATCTGCTGGAAGTGATAACTGAGCGTTAATTCCTTCATTGGCAACATAAATACGTCCTAAACCGTCGAGAGGATTCCAAGCTAGAAATAATTCGTTTCTGAATTGCGTCGGATTTTGTAATTGCGCATAAGCATAGAAAGACAACGTGAGTCGTTGTTTTCCGGCATCATCAATCATGATGGCTCGCTCTTCTGCGCTTAATGTGTTGTACAGTTGCATGCTATAAACAGTTTAAGTTGAGAAAATATTTCGGCAAAAATAAGGAAAAAGAGGCAAAGTTGCAAGAGGTCAAAGTGACTAGTCATTGCGATTGCTTCGTGCCTCGC
>JBMOHZ010000490.1:0-1872 GCA_049317585.1 Paludibacter sp. | reverse complement strand
ATCTTAAAAAATTAATTTATACCAATCATAACAATCGGAATCTAAAAAGGTTTAGAGTGGATGGAAAAATTCGAAGGTTTTTGTACTAAAAATTTTCAAGTGATTTAAACTATGACATTTTTTAAAAGCCAAAATCATCGGTTTTTTTCACTTCCTTTGCTTTGGGGCGTATGGTAATGTGCTTCGGTATTCCTTCTACAAAAATGGCTTTGTTAGGTTCGGCTGGACAAATAAACTCGCACCCTCCGCAGCCTACACATAAACTGCTATCGGTTTCGGGAATCGACAGATTGTTTTTATAATCAACCATTTGAATAGCCTCCGTAGGACAATGATTATAACAACGACCGCAGTCAACTCCATCGGTAAATACAATGCAATTTTCCATTACAAAATGAACCTGACCCATTTGGTTGAGTTTTTTTTGTTCTATAGTTAGTGGAAGTAAAGCACCTGTGGGGCAAACATCCGAGCACGCCGTACATTCGTAGGTGCAATAATCGTTTTCGAAAGTGAGCATGGGCTGCATTATTCCACCAATGCCATATTCCAAAAACGAAGGTTTGATAATTTGGCAGGGACATTTACTTACACACAAATGGCATGAAGTACATTTATCCATCAAATGACTGACACTCAATGAGCCAGGAGGCGAAATGGGCGATTTACGTCCAGAAGGAATGCTATTTACACCTGGTACTTTTTGGGCTAACAAGTGCGTTGCAGCAACTCCAGTAACACCTACCGCCATCATAAACCGTCGGCGTGAAGCATTTACTACTTGTTTGTGGTTTTTAATGGGTAGTTTAAATGCATAGCTAAATGCGATGGCATCATCTTTACAAACTTCCAAACAGTCGAAACAATTGATACAACGACTAGCATCAATTTGATGTCCCTTTATACTTATACACTGCGCTTTACAACTGCGTGCACAAGCACCACACGAAGTGCAATTATTTTCGTTGATACGAATTTTGAATAGCGAAAACCTACTAAAAAAACCCAATGTAGTGCCAACCGGACAAATTGAATTACAATAAATACGACCATTTACCCAAGCCATATAACCTACCACAAGCAAAGTAACTAATGCAATTATCAACGAAAAGACCGAAAGCAAATAAATACTAACTTCCGAAAACCGCTCGCTTCCGTAATGCGTAAAAATCAATACCAATAAATTATTCCCAGCTAGATATGCTGGTTTAAATAAATGGATTACCATACGCGAAAAGGCACTATACGGATCGAGCAAACCTAACAAAAAGGTTGAACCACTGATAAATGCAACGAAGGTTGCACCCAAAAACGACCAACGCATGGCCGTAAGTGCTTTGCGATATCGAAATCGTTTTTTGGGATTTAGCACGCGCGAAAACCAAGTTATAACATCCTGATATACACCTAATGGACAAATTGAAGAGCAATATACTCTACCAAAAATAAGCGTAAGCAATAATAGTGCTATAAGTATAGCTATATTAACTGCCAATAAAGCAGACACCAATTGAATATGCGCCAAAATATGAAATTTTGAAGGCAATAAACCCGCAAAATCTATTATATAAATTGTTAGTAATACGCTTATTAGTAGCGAAACTGCAATTCTTATTTTTCGAAGCATAATATTTGAATAGTAGAAATTGAGAAAAAAGAAATTAATTGATTAAACAAATTCTTGTAAAAAAACGCTATCTCCCTCTCCTTATGGAGAGGGTTGGGGTGAGGTTTATACCATCCACGGAAACCGAAAGCAACTCTCGTTAAACAGAGCATAATCGGCATTACCATTTACAGCAAATGTTTTCACCACCTTGGCTTCGCGCAGTATTTCTTTTGCAACTACGATGGTCGAACCCGATTTTATGC
>JBMOHZ010000489.1:0-1884 GCA_049317585.1 Paludibacter sp. | reverse complement strand
GCGAATGGCAGTAAATACTTTTTCGGGTAAATAGTTTTTGAGGTTTTCGTCGGCGTTTTCAATCAGCTCGGTAATGTAGGCCGATGTTACTTCCAAATGTTTGGATGAAATTCCTTTGAGGATAATGATTTTTTTGGTTTCGATCAGATATTGCCAAAGCAGCTTGTTTTCGTTGCTGAAGTGTGCATCTTCGGGGTAAATTACTTCGCCTGTATTCATGTCGGTGTACGGATACAGATACATCTTCACGTTGTTCTGAAAGAGCGTTCCCATGGCTTCGAGCAGTCCGCCGCGCAAGTCGGTGTACTGACTGCTATCCAATATTTTGTCGAAAGTGGGTAGGCCTACTACTATGCGCAGCTTTATCATTTTGAATTGCGCAAAATAATCCACCAGTTTAAAATAACGGTAAAAATTGGATACCATTACGTTTTGACCCACTGCATTGAGCATTTCTACACGGTTCAGGAAGTCTTTCTCGTCCAGTTTTTCGTCCTGCATCAGGTATTTAAGCGATATTTCGCAAAAAGCAATGGTATTGTCGGGCTTATAGTCTTCGTCGCGCTTGAAAATGGATAAACTGTCGTTGATAAATTCCAAACCGAGGTTGTTGATAGGGCGGAAAAAGCCGCGCATAAGCATCACATTCTTTTTGTAAAGCATATCGCCCGGCTGCTGAATGTGTCCATTTTGGTCGAACATAATAGCCGGAGTCATGTTATTGCGCACCAGCATAAGGTTGAGCAGGCGGTTGTCGCACCACGTCATATCGGGACCTTCCACAAACACATAATCCACCTCCACGCGTTCGGTGTTCAGGTTGTCGAGCAGCGCGAGGAGTACTTTGCGCGGGTCTTCCCAACCAAACAATCCACCATGTATAAGGTTAATACCCAGCGATCCCAGCGTGTATTGCTGAAGCAAGGTGTCGTTTTCGTGCAGTTTTACGTGGATAAAAATGCGGTTTGGCTCATAGCGTTTGGTTCCTTCCACGGCTATTCCCAGCCAGCCGCTCCCCTGATTGGTTTTGGCAAAGTTCAGTGTTTCCACCGTATTGGCAAAGGCAAAAAACTTCTGGTCGTTCTTTTTATCCAGAATGGTAATCAGCTCATTATACTCATAATCCACCATTTTACGTAGTCGTTCTTCGGCCACGTAGCGCGCAGGAGTACCGTCGTTGTAAAAATGGTCGCTAAACGATTTGTCGTAAGCCGAAATGGATTTGGCAATGGTGTTTGACGCTCCACCCGCCTGAAACAAATGACGAGCCGTTTCCTGACCGCCACCAATTTCGGCAATTGCGCCGTAATACTGCGAGTGCAAATTTATCTGAACCGATTTTTCTTTTGTGCTGAGTGTTTTTGCCATGTTTTCCAACTATTGATAAATAAAATCCAAAGATAATACATTATTCCAATAAGATAAATATTTTTTTAAATAGTAATTAAACAATGTTGATGTCAGTTTTGTTAGGCTTAAACATTATGAACATATCACCCGAACATATCAAGTCGCTACTGCAAAAGCCTTTACCTGGCTTGCAATCGCATTTAAAACTAGCACCTCCAACCCGCAAACAAGAACTTGAAAATGCCCAAAAAGCATCTCTGTATGCCAAAAAAAGTGCGGTTATGATATTGCTATTCCACGAGGCAGGTGCATTGAAAGTAGTATTTATTCGTCGCAGCTTTTATGTAGGTATTCATGCCGGACAAATGGCATTTCCGGGTGGCCGGTTCGAGGAAACGGATAGCAGCGTTGAGGAAACTGCATTTCGCGAAATAGAAGAAGAAATAGGTGTTAAACGTAACAAAATAGAGCTTTTAGGTCGTATATCAGATATTGTTGTACCTACTAGCAATTTTTTAATAAGTGTTTTTGTAG
>JBMOHZ010000488.1:0-1889 GCA_049317585.1 Paludibacter sp. | reverse complement strand
AAAAAATGGAGCGCCGAAAAAATCACATCTCCAGAACTAAAAGTTCAAGTTGATTATTTGAATAGTAAAATTCATGCAGTATATCCTATCAACAGCGATTCAGCCATCATCTATTCTCGCCAACTTATTGCGCTTTATAATGCTGAAAAGATGCCTTACAATGAATATGAAGAGTATTTAAAACTCTCCGAATTGTACAATTCAAGAAAGCATGACGACGCAAGTGCTCTGAATTGCTATGCTGAAGCATTAAAAATAATGCTTGAAAATAATGGTACTGATATTGACCACCCGTATTTTTTTATAGATATGGGTAATATGCTTTACAATAACAAATTATACCCAGAAGCAGTTGAAAATTACGAAAAATCAATAAAAATAAGTTCCATTCAAAAGGACAGTTTTGCCATTTCGGTAGGTTTAAATAACATTGCTTTGTGCCACAAAGAGCAAAGTAGTTTTGATTCAGCATTGTATTTTTTCAGAGAAGCGCTTCGATACAGAACGCACATGCAACCTCAGCTCAAGGCGCAAAGTTATATGTATATAGCCAGCGTTTTTGCATCAAAACAAGAATTTGACAGCATGTTGTTTTATGAAAAATATGCACTGAATAATTACCATCTACAAGTAAGCAGTAATTCGTCACTCACTTCGAAAACAATTTTGAGGGATGTGAAAATTAATGATGCAAATTTGATGGCCAATTACTACAACCATCAAAAACAATACAGCAAAGCTATACTGCAGTTTGAGGAGCTTTTGATATTAAGCGAGGAAGCTAACGAATGGAATTTGTACGCTAAAACTGCGTATAATCTTTCGGAATTATATAGTGTTACAGGGCAGCATGATATGGTGCTGAAATATGCTACAATTGCATATAACATCTCCGCAAATAACAAATATTTTGATTATTGTGTAAAAAGCGCCAAATTATTAAGCCAAACATTCGCCTATAAAGGAGATAAAGCCAAAGAAAGCTACTATCTAAAGCAGACTATTTTATATGCTGATAGCTTGGAAATGGTTGAAAATTCAACTAGCAATAATTCAAATAAATTATTGCTAATAAACGCACATATAAAACAATCAGTAAAGCAGTATAAAGATGAGGCATCAAAAGCAAACTTTTTGATAGCTAATTTCAAAATTCTAATTGCTGTTTTGCTATTCATCATTCTGTGTATTGTTTTGTTTTATAGAATATTAAGCAACAGACAGAAAAAGAATCATCTGAATCAATTAAATGAAATATCCAGTCAATTTGAGAAGTCGAATACTAAAATTTATAACAACAACCCTGACTTAAACCTCTCAATCGAAAATAATCTGAAATATTTGATGGATACAGAGAAAGTATTTGTCCGTAAAAGCTTAAGTCTTACTGAGCTATCTGAACTAATGAAAACAAATACGTCCTATTTATCCAATTATTTCAACAAAAAACTAAATACGAATTTCAACGATTACTTAAATGCCATCCGTATTAAATATGCCTGTGAGCTTTTCGAAGAGGATAAACTGCAAAAGAAATCACTCGAGCAGATAGCCGACGAAGTAGGTTTCAGTTCGAAAAGAACTTTTTATAGCGCATTTAAAAAATTCACAGGCTTAACTCCCGCCAGTTTCAGAAATAATATCAGATGATTTTTTTTGTAGCATCCAATTGCTTGTAGCAATAATTCCAATTTTCTACAACTTTTTTGTAGCGATAATTATATAGTTGTGCAGGATTTTAAAATTTTAAAATCCTGCACACTGTTTTTACACCAATTCCATACACATACATGTATATTTGCCGTTGATAAAATTCGAGATTAAAATACAACTATCAACTCCGTATAATTTTCACACAAAAAAACAAGTATGCGAAACAATTTTATTTT
>JBMOHZ010000487.1:0-1890 GCA_049317585.1 Paludibacter sp. | reverse complement strand
AATATAAATACGTGGAATCAGCACCCTGTGTAATGATAAATGCATTACTGCCGTTCTCCTTGAAAAAAATGATGGCATCAATTAAATTATGCGAGCCACTAATGCGTAAAGCTTCTTCGTGATCCATTATCAACAAATCAATCAAAGGAAGGCTTTCAAGGGTATTTCCGAGCGACCACGGTTTATCGGGTTGCTGCTTTTGACTTGGAAAATCATATACCGTATTTACCACAGTAAAAGCACTTTTACTTTTTGCTTTCCTCAATAGATTTGTCAATTCGGCATGCAATTGTGGAACAAGTGCAGTGCCACCAAACACAACTATATCCGAGTTCCAAAAATTCTCGTCCAAAAGGTCTGCTCCAAACTGTCCTGCACAAGCAATATTATTCACAAAAGTACGTTCGCCTTTACCATTCTCGAAATCAGGGTCTGAAAGCACATCGGTGTAAGGAGTTTCACCTTCTAGCATGAGATAATTATCTAAAATTAAAGGCAATTTTTCGAGTAAGGTAGAAATGGCTCTTCCTTTTTCGTCGTTTGCTCTTGCACCATAATAAATCACTTCTGCCTCAACATTATATAATAATTGCCCTATATTGATGGCACTAACCAATGCCGGTCCTCCAATATTAAAGGCATCGAAACTTCGTTCGCCCGCAATTTCTGAAAGTATATTCTTAAAAGGTTTTAGTGCAAAGGTTTCGAGTTCTTGTGTAAAAACCAATTTACCGGGCTCTATACCACCATCACCCGATTGATGTGAAAGGTATTTCTGAAATGCATCTGATGAAAAGTCGATATTGTTATATACGAAATCGCCTAATCCACAGCCTGTAACTGATATTTTGATCATTTTTATTATTTTGACAACGGATGACAGACAACTGACAACCGAAATTAGAGATTTGAATTAAAGATAATTTTTGTATTCGCTTGATAATAAGAAAAGTGGTGCTTCGTTTTCTTCAATTTGTGGGAAGCGACCAATTTCTTCGTAGAAAAAATTATCGTTTGTATCGTCGTTCACTGTACTTACTTCGCCCACCATAACGGGTGCTTCGATACCGTAAAAACGATGATATACTCCCGATTCCATGGTTACGCTTTGTCCCGGCTTGAGTTGTACGAAAGCGCCTGGTAGTAAATGAGTTACTACGCCATCAATTTTCACATCGAACGATTTATCCGAAAAACTACCATCGGGTTTCGACTTGTAAAACTCAATTTCGAGAACGCCACCGCTACGATTGATAATATCTTCCATTTTGAGGCGATGAAAATGCATGGGTGTTTCCTGACCAACTCCGGCAATCATTATTTTTTCGCAATAGCTCTTTTTATCTTTCAATATATTACCATTGCGAATTGTAAAGAGTAGCAATCCTCTTTTCTCAAAGTTGTTACTGCCAAAGTCTGTCAAATCCCACCCTAGCACATTATCGATTATTTCGGCATGTGTTTCGTACTTGCCTTTCCAATCTGAAGGGCCGTAAGTTGCCCAACTAGGCAAGTTGAATTTGTTTTCGGCAAAAAAGTCTAATGCTGAACGCATTAATGTGTTTATTTCACTTCGTTTCATAATATTGATTTACAATTTAATCATTTACAATTTACTATTTCTGTTATTCTTATTTTTAATCTTCTGGATTTTGCGACTTTTATGTGAATCTTGTAGTAAAATATTTATTTTTACCACAGAGTTCCACAAAGTTTTACCACAGAGTTTAACAGAGAGATATTTTCTTAATCTCTAATCTACCAATTTCGGCTAACGCCCATTCGATGCCAAATTCTTTTATTTTGTTTGAAAAATCAATGTCATCTTGCAGTCTGTTTCCTGCTTCGTCGGTGGCTTTAAACGCACATCCAGCAATAAATGCATCGCGA
>JBMOHZ010000486.1:0-1904 GCA_049317585.1 Paludibacter sp. | reverse complement strand
AAATAAAGAAGAACAACAAATTCGTAATAGCACAAAAACTAATGGAGGACTTTTTTGGTAAGTGAAAATAATTAGACACTTAATCTTCCAAAAAAATATCATGAAAACTCTAATTTATTTTGATTTTAAAATTTTCGATGGCGAAGTGAAATATGTCGAAGATAATGTACCATTAAGTTTGCCTTTTAAGTTTTACGGCTTGGATTTCACTCGTATCGCTCGTAATGGTAACGGCGAAGCCACTTTGAGGATATTCGACGAAAACCACGAAATGGCCAAAATAGAATACAATGGTTGGTCGGTAAATCCTGTAATTGATTATTCGTTTAATTGGACAGGACAAGAAGCTACATTAATTATTACAGACCCAAGTGGCTACGTTTTCGAGATGAAAAAATTTGTCGATACAAGACAACTCAGCAAAGACAAGCCGCTTCCGTTAGCTCCTTTTTTGGCATTAAAAGAACTCCAACAATTTAATTCCGGCTTGGAATACGAGTTAAAGTTGGAAAATGAACGATTAGAAAAAAGCATTACGAAGCTTAATAGAGAAATTGAATCGTTGAACAAAGCATTAAATAAAGCACAAGAATAAAAGCACCGTTGATTTTGTTACAAAAAATTTTTATTTCTCAATTACCATTTTGCACAGAAAACCAATGAATCCATGAAAACCCAATTTATCGCCCTCCTCTTACTGTGCTTTACAACAGCAATTTTCGCACAGTCCACCAACTTCACCGAAGGTAACAAAGCCTTCGAAGAAGGCGATTTTGATGTGGCACTTGAGTATTTCAGCAAAGATATAACGGATAACCCCAAAAATGCAAATACCTATTATTCTCGTGGATTTATTTATTACAACCAAGATGTTTATGTCAAAGCATTGAGTGATGCCAATATGGGTTTAAAATGCGTTAAGAGTAAGGAACGAAAGCTCAAAGCTGTATTATACGAATTACGCGCACTTATTTACATCCAGCTCGAAGAACGCGAAAAAGCCATAGCCGACTACACTAAAGCCATCAAAACGGATGGTACTGACCCCGATTTCTATGTTGGTCGCGCCAAATTGTACTACGACCTGAAAATGTACGATAAAGCGGATGCCGATTTGACAAGTGTGCTGAAATTCGACGAAACAAACGCAGCGGCTATTGTCGGCTTAGCTCGAAATTGCATTGTTCGTAAACAATATACCGAAGCCGATAAACTGTTTGCAAAACTCCATAAACTGCACCCAAACAACGAAGCCGCCTATTATTATAGCGCCATAAGCGCATACGAACAGCAGAAATACGATGAGGCAATTAAGCTCAGTTTTATGGCTTTTGCAATAAACAACGAAGACAATACGAACCGAGAAATGTTTTTAGCTTACGCAAAAAAAGATTACGACTATGCCATTGCTCAAATTACGCACAAGATAAACGAGGATTCGGATAATTATTTCTGGTTATTCTACAAAGGCGTTTTGCAGGAAAACAAGGAAGATTACGCCAATGCAGTTGTTTCGTACACCGCTTCGATTAAGTTAATGAGCGAACCGCATGAAGCTGCATACTCTCTACGAGCCAATTGTTACCGAAATTTGGGCATGCAGGAGTTGGCTATTGCCGATTACAACGTGGTGCTGGCAAAAGATTCGAGCCGTGCTTACGACTTTGGTTATCGGGGTGAGTCGAAGCGATTAAAAGGTGATTATGCCGCTGCGGTGGTTGATTTTTCACGTGCCATTGAATTGGAGCCTCGCGAATCGTGGTTCTATTACCGCAGGGGCTGGGTAAACGAAGAATTTCTTAAAAATAACAATGCCGGTTTGCGCGACTATAACAAAGCTATAGAAGTAGATAAAAATACGGCCTATACCTATCTTCATCGCGGTAGGTTCTACAAAAACAGAC
>JBMOHZ010000485.1:0-1915 GCA_049317585.1 Paludibacter sp. | reverse complement strand
ACATTGATAATATAACTATCCTTTGCATAAATCGCCTTTAAATCATTAATAGCTGCTGTATAATTTCCAGCAGTTTCCGATTCGTAACTTTTTGAGAATGCAGCTTGCATAGCTGCTTGGCTCTGAGCCGATAAACCCGTAATAACAAGTGTGAAAAATGCAACGAAAGCAAGTTTTTTTAAAGTTTCCATATTAATCCTCCTGAAATTGAATGTTGATTGTAATTGTATTTAATGTTTAAAAAAATGTCATCTAATTGTTTTAAATCGTATGTATAATTAGTAAATAAAGTAATTCCTTTTGAAATATTTAAAAATGCACTACTCCCAGCCCTGAAAACAGTAGCATCCAACGAATTGTAAATATACAAAGCATTGTTATCGTTGTAATTTTTAAGATTTCCTAATGTTATATTTCCTTCTAACCAAAGTGGTTTAGCTATTCGAGCACCCAGGGTTTGTGCAAAAATAAAATTTGTTGTTACGCTATCAGTAACAAGTGATAAGGAGCTATTTAGATAAAAATTTGATTTAGCTCCGAACGTTAAACCTCCAAATACGCCGAACTGTGTATAATTCCCCATTAAATTTGTTAATAATGAAGTATTTACACCATAATTTAACGCCCCAACTTTGTGTATGTACTTACCAAAAAATAAATGTCCACCAAATAGAGTTGTATCGACTTTTGTACCTACATAATGATAGGCAATATCAAACGAATTATGGGCATTTGCCGTAAAGTTTAAACCGGCATAATATTCCGATTGTAACGTAGCAGTAGTTGTATTTACCGTTTGAGTATATTGTGAAAAAGCCTGATAAAGATTGAAACGATAATTTAAACGACTCATAATTCCAAAACGATAATAAGTAGGATTAGAACGAATATCCAAACTATCATCATTTATTTTATAATTAAGCTCAAAATCAGCCGATTGAAGCAATTTTGAAGATTTAAGTGCTTCACTTTTTTGCAAATCTAAAGTTAGTTTTGATGCATAAAAATTTGCTATTGTTGCATCGCTTGTTTTCAAACCACAATAATAAAGATACAGAATAATATCCATATCATTTTTATCAAACTGGAGTGCTTTTTCATATTGTTTTATGGCAAAATAAAACTCATTTTTCACAAAATGAGCATATCCCAAGCGTTTTCTAAGGTTTTTAAAATCCACATCTTGACGTATGGCTTCATTACCATAATTTATCAACTTTTCCCAGTCGCCATTCAAATAACAAGCAAAAGTCACGCTGTCAGCCGTTTGATAAGTTATGGTTTGCTGTGCCATTACCAATACAGGAAAAAATAAGGCTATAATTATGACTTTAAACATGTGGCTTCTATAGTAGTTTTTAAAGATTTAAAAGTGAATGCTACAATTTTATTATTGTGTAATGTAACAGTTGAATTACTTTCATTGTTCTTGAAACCAAAAATGGAGAGATTAATATTACTTTCCATGACCAAATTTAAAGTATCGAACAGATTATCTTTTGAAACCATATTGGAAGTATAGGTTAATTTAATAAAATGATAAAAGGGAGCTATAAAATCGTGCAACCAACTTATCATTCGGTTATTTTTGATGGTACTTAACGACATGGCATCGGAGATGCTATCGCTTTCAATATCACCTAAAAACACACGATAGGCTGATAAATAAAAATAATACAAGAGCGATTTTTTATTGCCATAAAAGCCTGTAAAATAGAACATAGAGCCATCATTCACATAATACGCACTCGAATCAGTTTCGTTGCAATAGATGTATTTTTGATTGTAGGCATCGGTATACGACTCCCACTTTTCAACAACAGATATTCCTTTTTCATTGGTATAACTAAATTCCAACATTGTATTTGGAATAATATCAAAGGCATTTTTAATTAAACTATTCACTGAAATCCCT
>JBMOHZ010000484.1:0-1921 GCA_049317585.1 Paludibacter sp. | reverse complement strand
TGGTAGCTCAGATGAAAACCCTTCGCTAAAAACATTAAATGTTCAAATAAATGCTGCACGTAAAGCCATTCAAAACAGCATTACTAGCACCCGCAAAGGATTACAAATAAGTAGAAGTGATTTAGGTCAACAAAATGCGTTGATGCAAAATAAAATACTCAATATTCCACGCCAAGAGCGCGAATTTATTGAAATTAAACGCCAGCAACAAGTAAAAGCCACATTATATACTTTTTTACTTCAAAAACGCGAAGAAGCATCGCTCAATATGGCTGTAACTGTACCAAAAGGTCGTATTTTGAATGCTCCTGATGATGCTTCACATGTGAGTCCTAAGAAAAACATTATTTTAATAATATTCTTTTTAATTGGATTGGTAATTCCGGCTGTTCTAATTTATATTATTGAGCTTTTCAATACCATGATTAGAAGTAGAATGGATGTTGAAAAATACACTGATATCCCTGTTCTTACAGAGCTTGCACACAGTAAATCGGAAGGTGCATTAATTGATTTAGGAGCAAATGCAAACACCAACTCCGAACTTTTCAGACTTTTACGTACTAAATTACAATTTACACTTGATCAGCCAACTGATAAAGTTGTTTTGATAACTTCAACCATGTCGGGCGAAGGAAAAACTTTTGTAAGTGTTAATACAGCAGCTATGTTATCAATGGCTGATAAAAAAGTACTTCTAATTGGTTTAGATTTACGTCGACCACAGTTAGCAAAAATATTCAATATCGCTGGCAATTCAGGTATTAGTCTCTATCTTTCCGGGCAGGATAACGATTACAAGGCTATGGTTCATGAATCGGAAGATTATCCAGGATTGTTTGTTTTACCTGCTGGTGTAATTCCTCCAAATCCATCGGAGCTTATTATGAAAAAGCGTTTCGATACCATGATGAATGATTTCAGAAACGAGTACGATTATATTATTATTGACTCTGCTCCTGCTGGTGCAGTTTCAGATACATTCCTAATTGACCGTGTTGCCGATTTAACTATGTATATATGTCGTGCAGGCTATACCGATCGACGGTATTTGGAGTTTGCAAACCGTGCACACAGCGAAAAATCATTGAAACGCATGTTTATTGTAATTAATGATGTTGATGTAGAAGCACATAGATATTCATATAGCCGCAAATATGGTTATGGTTACGGCTATGGATACGGTTACGGTTACGGTTATGGAAGTAACGAAGAAAAAAACAACAAAAAATAAATTGTCATTTTTTTCGTTTGTTAAATTTAAATGAAAGAGAAATGAAAAAGATTTTATTAATACTACTTATTATTATATCGGTTTTATCAGTAAATGCACAACGTCGTTCAGGGATTTCAGCGTATAATTTTATACCTGATTTTTATATTGGAGGAAATATTGGACCCAATGCATTTTTAGCAGATGGTTATTCTGAATATGGATTTAAAGGTTGTTACGGTTTGTCCGAATCAGTTTTTATGGGGTATAATTTATCCGAAATACTAGGTGTTAGGGCATTAGCATCATTTTCGAATCTGACATGGCCTGGTGTAAACTCGCAAAACATATTTGAGAAAAAGTTTTCGACAATGGCTATGAGCGTTGAAGCGGTGTATAATTTTAGCAATACTTTTGATATTTATAATCTGAATAGACCATTGGATTTTTCAATTTTTGCAGGAGTAGGATTTATCTCGCGCGAAAAATTAACCTTTAATAACGAATATCTCGGTTATGTAGTAAAGGGTGGTTTACAACTTGATTATAGATTGAATTTTAAATTAGATTTATCAGCACAAGCTGATTTCAATATTCTTGATGAAAACTTTAACGAAAAATCTGTAGGCATCCCATTTGATCTGGTTCCTGAGTTTAAAGTGGGTTTAACCTATCACATGCGCACAAACAGGAGGTTTAGATAAGTAC
>JBMOHZ010000483.1:0-1935 GCA_049317585.1 Paludibacter sp. | reverse complement strand
AGATAAATAGCTGGAAAAAACAGCAGGATTAATATAGCGGGTGCTTACATCATCTAAGTAATCGGTAAACAATACACGATGCATAAACTCGGCTCTTAAATTAAAAGTTGGAGAGAGCTCATATTTTACCCCAACGCCAAATGGTACATTAAATTGAGCTAAGCTATAAGGTTTTCTATTAGGATATTCAGTAAATCCTTGACCTTCTAAGCTTAAAGGTTGTAAATCTACCCACTTATTGCCCAATTTCGATTGCGGATTGAAGCCATAAAATCCAATACCTGCAGCTAAATAAGGAGACCATCGTGGAGGTTCTCCATCACGGCCGGGCCAATCGATAAACATAAATAGGGGATGAAACTCGGCAATTAATGAAACTTCACTGATTTTACTTCTAAAATTCAGGTTTCTTTCATAACGACCACCAGTGGTACTTTTAACATCAATTAATATACTATCATGCGAAGTAACTTTACCAAAAGTGCCTTCTAAACGAACTCCAATAGCATTTTTATACAAGGCGCTGATATAAATGCCGCCATTGGCTTGCGTTTTCCCAATATTAAGATCTTTAATAAAGGGTTTACCAATACCTCTTTTTCCACCAAGGTCGGTTAAGCAATTCATAAAACCACCCGATACGCCAAATTCAAACATCAATGGGGTATCGTAGGCATACTTATCGTAAAAATAGTATTGTCCTTCGGCTTTATAAACAGTTCCAAAGAGTAGCATGATTAATGCTACAAGTAAGGGTTTTCTTTTCATGTAACGAATTCCTAATTGTCGAAATAATAATTCCTGATTATTCAGGAAGGGGGTTGCGTACAAAATAACGATAATTATCTAATAATATTTTAACTTATAGTGTTAATACTGTAAAATTTACAAATAGTTTTTATTCCACACAAGTCACAATGTGGTTTTCTTGCTACACAAACATACCTTCCATGCAAAATTAACCAATGGTGTGCTTTATAGACTAATGATTTAGGTAAATGTTTAATGAGTTGTTTTTCAGCGGCCAAAGGTGTATTTGCTCGGGTGGTTAAACCTATTCTGGCGCTTACTCTAAATACATGAGTGTCTACAGCCATATTCGGTTGCATGTCTATAACAGAAGTTATAACATTGGCTGTTTTTCTACCTACCCCGGGTAATTTTATCAATGCTTCTACTCTCATGGGTACTTCCCCATTAAATTCTTCTAGCAACATATTTGCCAATCCAATCAAATGTTTCGATTTATTATTGGGGTAAGAAATACTTCTAATAAGTGCAAAAACCTCCTCAAAACTGGCATTGCTTAAACTTTGTGGAGTTGGAAATTTATCAAATAAAGCAGGAGTTGTGGCATTTACACGCTTATCGGTGCATTGAGCCGATAAAACAACAGCTACAAGTAACTGAAAGGGATTATCGTACAGTAATTCGGTTTCTGCATTGGGCGCATGTTCAAGAAAATAGGCAATAAGGCCTTCGTATCGTTGCTTTTTGGTCATAAAAGAATCCCACCTTTTTGGGGTGGGACGAATTTAAATGAAATACGGTTGTGATTAAACTTCCGTGGAAACTTCTCTCATAGATTTTTCCGCGTAGTTCATTATAAAATCAACTGCTTTTTTGCGGGGTGAAAATGAAACGCTTTCTAGGCTTTGTGTAGTTGAAGTGATTACTTCAAATTGTTCACGCAATGTCCAATCTGTTTCAATTGCAGCCTTAATCGCTACAGTTGTGTCATGGGAAGTTTCATTATAAATATATAATAACAAATCTTCCTGAGTAAAAGTGTGCATAGGCAAGTTTAAGTTGCTTGTTAGTTAATTAATTATCCAAATCCGTATTATTAACGGGATTGAGCTTCGAATATTGTTTAATCTAAAATTATTTAGCTTCAACGGGTGGTTGAACAATAAAGATATCTTCATTATCCTT